>JAPLXT010000128.1 GCA_026395935.1 Candidatus Nomurabacteria bacterium
GTTAATTTATCTGGTCGTGGAGATAAGGACGTCGACTACATAGCAAAATTATTAAATATATAATAACTATGTAAAGTTAAAAATAAGAAAAGCACCTCGACCATGGTCGAGGTGCTTTTCTGTTTTAAATCAATTCAAATCTTTAATATTATTGTACTTTAACAGTATAATCACCATTATTGATTTTTATATTTTCTTCACCTACAGTTTTAAGTAAAATATTCATGATACCAAAAACTGCAATCATTATAAACATTCCAAATATTCCCCAAAGCATATGCGACTTACTACTTGTACGGATCTCTTCATTGTCAGGAGTCAACAGATATCTCACAAGTCCGTACACAAAGTAAACAACAGCCAAGGCAAACAAGAAGACAATAAGAGGATTAATGATAACCCTATTTATGCTACCCATTAAGGTAACGATATCAGCTTCTGCTACTGGAATGATTCCGAAATCCATATATTAGAATGGTGTTACAGGGATGATATTGTCAGTAGGATTATTTTGGATACCAAAAGAATTCTTAACAACTCCTATAATTCCCCAGAATGCAACAATAACAAATAAACCAATAAGACCATTGATGATCTTTGTACGGCCCATCTTCTTTGCTTCCTCATCAGATGAAGTCATGAAAGTAATAACTCCCCAGATAAAATAAATAACTGCTATTGTAATTAATGCCGGAACAACATAACCTAGATAAAGAATTAATTTATCTATAATATTTCCTATTTCTGTACCTGCAGCTAAGGCTAGTAATGGAGAACCAGAAACCAAACCTAACGTGATAATTTTTTTCATAATTTTAATAAACCTTATAATAATTTTGTTAAATCCTACCGACCGTAGGAGATAAAACACAAACTTACATTACTCTCTTTATTATACCAAAAAATCAATAATATACACAACTTATAACTTTGTCTCAGGAAGAGTTGGGAGGAATAATGGCTTGCCTTCATTGCCCAAAAATGAATTTGAAAAGAGGCTTACAATACCCCAAATACTTACCATTACAAACAAAGTAACCAATCCCCAAAACATAAAATTCTTCCCCTCTTTACGCTTCTCTTCATTATCGGGATTAAGGAAGTACTTAATAATTCCATAAATAAAACCAACTACAGCCAAAGCTCCTAATAATGGAACAACGGCATTCATTAATGTACATGTAAAGAAATTAATAAGGTTCGTTAAATTCGTTATTCCAGCACCACAAGTAATCTGAGTTAAAGTATCTGCTGCTTCTGCTAAATGAATAAACATAATCTTTATATTTACAAATTAATTATTTTAAATATCTTCGACCATTTTTGCTAATAATTATTAAACTCCTCCGCCTATATCTTTTACCGTTTGTCCGATCGCTGTTGCTATAACAAACGCTCCGAGCAATAATGCCCCTCCGATAACTGTATAAAGAAGATTTCGATGCGCTATTTCAAGTTTACTTGGATTGCCTTGAGCACTCACATAAAGGAAACCAGAATATATTATAGCGAGAACTAGAATAGGTATCCCGACAACAAGGACTATTTTTATAATAGCTTTTATAAAGTCCGGAAGATTCTGAGGACCAGTGGTTCCTAATGGATTTGCAATCTTGTTGTCTCCTCCACCAACTTGTACAGCAGCATTCACAAAAACCATAGGCATCAATGACGAAAATCCAACAATGAAAACAAAACTGAGACTTGATATAAGTGCTAAAATGCTATACTTTTTTCCTTTTAAAATTGTCATATGAAATGAATATTATTAATAATAATTATAAGAAAGTTTCTATACCTGAATCAACATTAAGAGAACTTAAAATCGTCTTTACTATGAGCCGTGCAGCAAGCGCCACAACGTACCCTATCACCGCATTGAATAATATATG
>JAPLXT010000058.1 GCA_026395935.1 Candidatus Nomurabacteria bacterium
CTCCTATACTCCAATGGAGCAAGTACAGTCACAGGTCTTGCAACTGCCAACAGCGGAGTACTCGTCACAAATGCCACTGGCGTCCCTTCTATCTTGGGCTCTATGACCAACGGTCAATTAGTCGTCGGTTCTGTAGGAGCCACACCGGTATTGGCAACTATCACTGGTACGACAGACCAGATAGTAGTAACAAACGGAGCAGGGACTATCACTCTCTCATCTCCGCAAAGTATCAATACTACTTCTACTCCACAATTTGCGAGACTAGGACTTGGAGTTGCAGCAGACGCCACCAACATCCTCACTGCTACCTCTGCTTCTACCACCAATCTTTCCAAAACCTTAAACATATCTCACACTGGAGCCATCACTGGTAGTGGCTACGCTGGATACTTTTCTAAAACAGGTGCATCTACTACGAACGTCGGACTCTATACTATCGCCACCGGTGCTACGAACAATTATTCATTACAAGTAGACTCACCCGCTGCAGTAGCAGGTACTTATACAATCTACGCAAATGGTGCAGCCCAAAATTATTTCGCGGGCAATATCGGCATAGGGGACGCTGCGCCGGGCACGAATCTCTCCGTCGTTGGTACTGCACAAATCGGATATACATCTGGTCAAACAGTTTCTGCTGGTACTGCATTAGCAATAAACGGCAACGTCGGCATCGGGACGACGGGACCAACGGAAAAGTTAAGCGTTGTAGGGAATGGAATATTTGGAGGAGTAAGTACACCATATTTGGATTTCAAAACAACCAATACTGCTGGTGCAGGTTGGCAATATAAACAGATAGCTTTTAAGGATGCAACTGATGCTGAACTTTATAGTATTGGGTATGAATATCCTAATTTAAAATTTACAGTTGCTGGAACTAAGGCAATGAGTATAAATAATAGCGGCAACGTCGGCATCGGGACGACGGCACCAACAGGGAAATTAGATGTTAGAGATGGAATAAGTATTTTGAGTGGAGCAAGTATTGCTCATGGCATTACTACATTTGCTCCTACAACAGCATATGGACAATTCCAAGCAGCTCATTGGACAAACGGAGGATTAATGATTGAAGGGTTTTCTGCCAATGCTAGTACTTTAGGTCTTGGCTTGTATGGGTTTATAGGATCAAATGACCCGACGGATACTATCCCCGCAGTTATATTGTACGGTGCTAAAAAAAGTTCAGGAACTAGTTCTGTTGCACTTGGTGCACTTGAAACAGTGTTGCAAGTACAAAACGATGGAACACCTCAATTGACAGTATTAGGAAGTGGCAACGTCGGCATCGGGACGACGAATCCAGGGGCAAGGTTGGAAGTAAAAACAAGTGCCTCTGGTGCTTCGTTGCTAATAAATAATGATACAACTGCCGGTAGGTTAATGATTACTGGAGCAGGGTCAACATATACTCAAGCAGATATTTTACTTCAAACTTCAGACACTGCACGAGGAACAGGTACTTATACATATGATTCGGCAGGTCAAGTAACTTGGTATCAAGGCACTGCGTATGACACGGGTTCTGGTAAATGGGTCTTAAATGTGAAGCCTTCGTCAGCAACTTTTCAACCAAGTACTGCACAATTAGGTGCATCTGGTGTGACAAATGCGATGACTGTTTTAAGTGGCGGTAATGTTGGTATTGGGACGACGAATCCGACAACTAAGTTTCAAATTTATGGATCAACTGGAGGAATAAATGGTGATTTAATCACATTGGGTGGAG
The DNA here is from genome assembly GCA_026395935.1 of Candidatus Nomurabacteria bacterium. Classification (GTDB taxonomy): domain Bacteria; phylum Patescibacteriota; class Minisyncoccia; order Phycocordibacterales; family UBA9973; genus UBA8515. Next base: position 1,736 of record JAPLXT010000058.1, read on the forward strand.
CAGGATATGACTCTATGTTTGGGATGGATGCTACTGGTGCATATTTATATCAAACTTCTGCTAGTCGTAATTTTTCTTTTGGTTCTGCAAGTTCAAGGTCTCAATTGGTATTAAAAGGAGATGGCAACGTCGGAATCGGGACGACGAATCCGACCAACAAACTTAGTATTGATGCTGGAGTGGGGACAAAGGCATTAACAATTTACGGGGCTGGAAATACAGGTAACTATGCTGCGATTGGATTCCAATACAGTGCCGCACTGCCTACTTATGGTATGTCTGAAATACGAAGTTATCTTGTTGCTGATGCTGTATCTACAGATTTGGCATTTTTGGTAGGTAAAGATAATGCCTTGGTAGAAGGAATGAGAATACAATCAAGTGGCAACGTCGGTATAGGCACGACGGGACCTGCGGTTAAGTTAGATGTTCATAGTGCTGCTAATGCTATTACAGCTGATGCGGCAGCAAATATTGAAGCATTTGATACAACGGCTCAAGCAGTTGGGACAGGAGGAAGTATTGCTTTTGGTGGATATTATTCTGACATATCAAATACTATTATGAATGCTGCAGGTATAAAAGCATTAAAATCAACTGCAGTTTCTGGGGAATATGGTTTTGATATGGGATTTTGGACAAGACAAAACGGAATAGGGAATCCAACTGAAAAAATGAGAATTACAAGCACTGGCAACGTCGGTATCGGGACGACGGCACCGTACGGAAAACTAGCTGTTTCTGGTGCTAGTTGAACTTTTGATGGATTATTGCATGGAACTGATTTAGTAATAAATGTATCTGGTTCAGCCACAGATGCTGCACTGATATTTGCAAATGGAACAACAGCGAAAGGTTATGTTTATAGTAATAATAATGGTCTTTTAGAAGTAGCTGCTGGTGGAACTAATCAAAACGTATCAATTAAACCATCTGGTTCAGGGTATACAATAATAAACGGCAACGTCGGCATCGGGACGACGGGGCCTGGTGTGAAGACACATATATATAATGCTTCTGGAAGGACAGACCTAAGGGTTGAATCAGCAGGTGGTGATGGAAATTATGCAACGCTTCAGGTAAAAGGAGGAGGGAGTAATGCTTGGTGGACTATTTTTACAAATGATTCAGCAATTGGTGGTGCTGTAGATAATTTGGTTTTTTATAAAGAGGGTGGAGCAGCTGGTGCAAAAATGGTAATTCAAAATAACGGCAACGTCGGCATCGGGACGACGGCACCAGTAGCTAATTTGCAAATTGGAAATGATGCTGATGCTGGAATTAGACAAATTCAATTTGAAAATGTAGGTTGGGCTGGTCATAGAGCAGCTATAAGATGGGATTCTGGTAAATTTTCTCTTGATAGGATGGTGAATAGTGGACTTTCAGTTGCAGTAAATGCCTTAACGATAGATTATGTAAACGGCGGTAACGTCGGCATCGGGACGACGAATCCGGGGAATAAGTTGGAAGTTAAAGATGATTCTACTTGGATTACCAATAAAATAAGTGGAGCTGGTACGGTGGGAGTTGGGACAATGTTTAGTCCAACTGGTACAGGAGGCTTAAATTGGTATCTTCAGGCTTCAGCAAACAGTGCAACTATTGGAGGAGGTAAATTTGGAATTTTGGGTAATGATGCTGTTGCAAGAATGGTAATTCAAGATAACGGCAACGTCGGCATCGGGACGACGGGGCCAACGGCAAGGTTAGGTGTAATTGGAGCAGATAGTTTAAGCACAAGTTTTGCAGCGAATATCTCTGGAGCAACAGGTACGGGACTGGTAGTAACAAATAACGGCAACGTCGGCATCGGGACGACGGTGCCAGACGCGAAATTATTTGTAGTTGGTGCAGGAGCGGGACCTGCTTCTTTACGAATTGGATATAATGACACTTCTGTAAACTATTTTAATGCGGATATACAATATTTCCGTAAGGGAGATAACACAAATGTCTTAACAATAAATCAAGGCAACGTCGGCATCGGGACGACGGCACCAACTGATTCGAATAGTTTTGGCGGAAAGGTATTGGATGTCGCCGGGCCAGGTTATTTCAGACAATCTACCGACGCAACGAAATACATCAGTATCGGGACGAGCGGAGGTGATTCATTCTTAGAGGCGCATGGAACTGGTAACAACTTTAGATTTATTACGACCATCGGGGACGTGATGAAAATAACAAATGCGGGCAACGTCGGCATCGGGACGATGGCACCGGGGGCGAAGATGGAACTTTCCACCTATCCCAATGACCAAACTACTACTGATGTTGGTCTTGCATTAACAAATGGGGCAGGTTCTTCAGGAAAAGTATTACCCGCATTAGTATGGGCATATACTGGCGTAGGTTCAAACATCTATGGTGGTATTGATATGGTTCGCAATAGTGGTACTGCTGGTGATATGCGATTTTTTGCTAATTCTTCCTCTGGCAGCTCTTCAGTCACACCTCAAATGGTAATTCAAGGAACTTCCGGCAACGTCGGCATCGGGACGACGGGACCAGTGGATAAATTAACGGTAAATGGGGATATAGCTTTTCATTATGGAGATACTTCTGGATATGGAAATAATGCAACGATAGGTAATATTTCTGCGTATAGTACTTTGGTTGCTCCAAGTGCTGGAGTAACAGCAGCAGAAATTAGATTTTTAACTGGCACAGCAACATATGGTAAAGGACAAATAGCTTTTTATACAAATAATGTTGATTCTACAGCAACAGCTGCGACAGAAGTGATGAGAATCAAAGAAAACGGCAACGTCGGCATCGGGACGACGGGACCGCTTACAAAATTTGTTGTTTCGAAAGCTGGGGCAGAAGGATTAGAAATTGAACCTGGTTCTGCATCGAACATAACTATGTTACAAGCGTATAATAGGTCTGGAAGTGTCTATAACCAAATTGATTTTGTAGGTTCTTCATTTGATTTTAAATCGTACCCTGGTGCGTATCAAGGGTTACATCAAGATACACTCGGCAACGTCGGCATCGGGACGACGGGACCAGGCAATTTATTGTCTGTTAGAGGTTCTGCTAATTTTGGTATAGCAGCTAATTCATATGGCGGAAATACAGATTATGGTGCCTTATCATTGCCTAGGGGACAAATTGTATATTCTGAAACTAATACAAATAATCAGATGTATTTAATGACTAATGGTCATTGGACAGCATCTAATGTATTTGATTATTCCAATACTGGACAAACTGCGGCAGGTATTGGTATTTATAGTGGAACTATTAATTTCTTTACAGACCCTAGTGGTACAGCAGGTGTGAATCTTCCAATGAATAATCGGATGACGATAATAAACAATGGCAACGTCGGCATCGGGACGACGGGACCAAATGTGGCATTGCAAGTTGGGTCTGTAACTGGAGTATCTACTATTGTTAATACGCAATCTTTATTTAGCAACAATGTATATTACGATGGTGGACAAACGAATAATGGGGCA
>JAPLXT010000043.1 GCA_026395935.1 Candidatus Nomurabacteria bacterium
ATTTGCAAAAGGTTTAAATTGTGTGCAGTTAGAAAGTCTTGAATCATATTAAAAATATATTTTAGTTACCATGCTCTAAGTGAAGACGAAGTAAAGAAACCTAAAATTATAGCGATCAAAACAATACCTATAATTATCAAAATAATGTTTACAAAACCTCGATTACTCATGGGCATATTATATCATATCTCAATAAAAAAATCCCCGGCAACAACTATATAGTTGTTGCCGGGGATTTTAAGTTTCTAACTAGCTGTATAAAGTCCTGCTTTATTTTTCTTAAAGTATTTAACATTTTGTAAATTAACCAAAATTGTATTCTTCTTTAAGTACCTTTCTTTCATAACTTGATCCACAATATCATCTTTACTCATAGGGCCATTCTTTTTCAAAAGCTCTTTGATAACATCACGTACAACTCCAGACTTATAACCCCATTCAGATAGAGCATAAATACCACGGCCTACAAGCACAAATCTAGGGTCTTTAATAAGTTCATTGTGGCAAGTAGCTGTATGGCACTTCTTCTCAAAAGTATCAGCGACAGCTTTGGCTACTTCTCTAAAGTGCATAGGGCTACCATGCTTGCGCATCATTAGGAAGGCATAATCCTTGACCCCACGAGTTTTAATAGAAGAAGATGTGGATTTACCCCATTCACCTAGTGGATTCTTCTTGAGAGTTTTTGATATCAAAAGCCATCTCTTAGCTATTTCTTCATTTTTATATTGTTCAGATAATTCCTTAACTTCTTCTAAGAATCTTGTGATTAATTCTCCTTCTGATACCAATTCATCGTTCGATAAGTTTTCAAAAAGGTTCTTAAGAGATTTATGAACTTTCTCAGAAATATCAGAATCTACACTCCAACGAGTTTTAAAATTCACATCTTCTTTATGCTTAGTAAAATCATCACTTAAAGTTAGATATAAGTGTATGTGATTCTGAGTAATTTTATCTTTTGAAATATGGTTAAGAAATTCGTGTTCAGATACAATTGCTCCCATCGAATGAATCAACTTTTTTATTTCTTCGAAGACTGCTTTTTCATTCTTAAATGCTTCACTCTTACGAATAAGAATAAGAGCCCCGTTCTCTATCTGTCTTACACGTTCACGAGTAATACCGTATTTCTGTCCAATGGCTTCTAAGGTTTTTCTTTCTCCGTCGGTAGTTATACCGAAACGATTTACAACCACCTCATATGCTCTAGGTGCTAAATTCGAAAGAATCCTTTTTGTTACTTGCTTTGGTTTAAATGTAATAATATTAGCCATTTTTGATTTTGCGAAATCATGTCGCATGACGTCCTTTGAGATGCGACGCCTAAATTAAATTAATAACTATTGTGCGTTTTCATAATATCATTACTATAGGATAAAGTCAACCTTTTCAAAATGTGGTGTAATAATAGATATAAAATTACTTTTTACTCTGGGCGGTTTTAGCCTTTGATCTATCTTGATCTGTTAGAAGCTTCTTACGTAGACGGACACTTTTAGGTGTAATTTCAAGATATTCGTCGTCAGCCATGATCTCAAGACCCCTTTCTATTGATAGCTTATATGGCGGTTTGACATTTATTGCTTCGTCAGTTCCACTTGAACGCATGTTTGAAAGTTGCTTACTCTTTGTAGGATTCACAGTCATTTCATCCCCTTTCAAAACGTTCCCGATAACCATACCTTCATAAACCTCATCTCCATGTTCTACATACAATACTCCTCTTTCTTGCAAAGTCCAAAGTGAGAAAGCAATAACTTTACCTGGCACCATTGAAGTCATAGAACCAACATCTCGCTTTTTTATTTCACCAGCATAATTTTTAAATCCTATAAATCTTGAAGCAAGAATTCCTTCACCTTTTGTATCTACAACAAATTGCCCACGGTAACCAAGTAAACCTCTTGTAGGTATCTCAATAAGCATTCGGACAATACCTTCTTTCTCGTGCATACTTGTGATAATTCCTTTTCTCCCTGTTAATTTTTCTATCACGGCACCAGAGACATCGTTTCTAACATCTATAGTCACTTCTTCGTACGGTTCTAATTTAAGGCCATCTTCTTCTTTTATAATAACGTGAGGTTGAGATACCTGAAGTTCATATCCTTCGCGACGCATATTTTCAAGTAATACTGCAATGTGTAATTCTCCACGTCCATAAACAAGAAATCCTTCTTGGACTTCTTCTTCGTCTGGTGCATCAAAATTAATACGAAGCCCAACGTTCATTTCAAGCTCTTTCTCAAGCCTCTCTCTTATTTGTCTACTTGTGACATATTTACCTTCACGTCCTGCAAAAGGAGAATCGTTCACAATAAAATTCAACGAGATTGTCGGCTCATCAATATCAATAGAAGGTAGTGGAAGTGTATTCATATCATCACAGATAGTCTCACCTATATATACGTCGGGAATTCCTGCGATAATAGCAATGTCTCCTGTGTGTAAGACACTTACCTCTTTTCTATTAATTCCTTCAAATGTAAACATCTTAGAAATACGAGCTGTACGTGATGCACCATCTGCATTTTTCACAATAATAGTGCTACCTGTTTTAACAGATCCAGCATAAGCACGAACAATAGCTAGACGTCCAAGGAAATTATCATAACCTAAGTTGAATACTTGCGCTTGAAAAGGACCGTGTCTGTTTACAGAAGCTTCTGGAACTTCTTTTAAAATTAAATCAAGAAGTGGTGTTAAATCTTTCGATTCGTCTTCTAAATGTAATTTAGCTATACCTTGCCTTCCGATAGCATACATGTATTTAAAATCTATTTGCTCCTCTGTGGCACCAAGCTCTAAAAATAATTCAAGTATTTCATCGTGAACACGTGCAGGATTTGCGGCTGGTTTATCTATTTTATTTATTATAACTATTGGTTTAAGACCTAATTCTAAAGACTTTTTCAATACAAATCTTGTTTGTGGCATTGGACCTTCCTGAGCATCAACAAGGAGGAGAACTGAGTCAATAGCGCGGAGAACACGTTCAACTTCAGAGCCGAAGTCCGCGTGACCTGGAGTATCCACAATATTTATCTTTGTTCCTTTATAATTAACAGAAGTATTCTTGGAATAAATAGTAATCCCACGCTCAAGTTCAATAGCGTTGGAGTCCATAGTTGTTCCTTCTTCTGTCATTCCACACTGCTTCATCAATTGGTCAGTCAAAGTAGTCTTCCCGTGGTCAACGTGTGCGATTATAGCTATATTTCTTATCTCAGTTAATTTCATAAAATAAAATCGCCAAAAGGCGTTTAAATATATTAGTAATATATCATATATTTTCTAAAATGTAAACAAAAAGTAAATTTGCTATAATAATTTAACTATATCGTGATAGGTTATAACAACCATGAGAAGCATTAAAAGTCCGAAGCCAACCATGTTTACCGCATTTGAAATTTTAGGCTTGATACGTGAACCTTTAATTTTTTCAATCAATAGGAAAAGTATTCGTCCACCATCAAGAGCTGGAAATGGAAGTAAATTTATCACTGCTAAGTTTATAGAAATAAGAGCAGTGAAAGATAGTAGATATATGAATCCAAATTTTGCCGCATCACCTACTACTCCGACAATACCAATAGGCCCTGTCACTGCTGACATATCACCCTTACCCATAACAGCCTGACTAATGAGTTTATAGAAACCTACAGCAGTACTAATAGTTAAATCAGTTGTGAGCTTCAACCCCTCCCAGACAGCTTTGTGAACAGGTAATTGAAGTGTTCCTATTGTATCCATAGCAATTCCAATAACAGGAACTCCATCTTTATTATTTATAGGAGTAACTTCTAGTTCTTTATTTTCTTTGGCTCTTATGAATTCTACCTTCACTTGTTCACCCCCATGCTTTTTAATAAAACTTTGAACGTTTTCTGCTCCAAAATTTGATGATAAAAGTTTTGTTGAATCTGTCGTAGTGTCTAAGGCTAAAAGTTTATCTCCAGTCTTAAGTCCAGCTATTTCAGCAGGGCTACCTTTCACCACACTAGTCACAGTTAAGTATTGATTATTTACTATCGCTCCACGTGGTGCCATTCCAACAGAAGATGGAAGACCTGACATAAATCCGACAGAGAGTAAAAGCCATGCAACTAAAAAATTCATCACCACCCCTGCAACCATAACGAGAGCTTGAATATATCGAGGTTTATTTATTAAGCTTCTTTCTGCTAATTCTAATTTTTCTGGAGTCTCTTTTTTATCTAAAAATCCAACTTCTAAAAGATCTGCTTCATTGATATTTTCACCAAAAATTTTCACATAGCCACCAAATGGCAGAGCATTCAGATTATAAGTCGTCTCGCCTATTTTCTTTCCATAAATTTTTGGAGGGAAACCAAAAGAAAATTCATCCACTCGTATGTTATTCAACTTGGCAACAATAAAATGCCCAAATTCATGGGAAACAACAAGCACCAAAATAATAACAATAAAAATAATAATTGACATGAAGCTATAATAGCACACTTTGGTTTTAATTATTCATCAAATCTGTTTCTTTCTTTGCAAAAATTGCCTCGAGGTTTTGATTGGCTTCATCTACGCATTTTTGGATATCCTCTTTAGCGCGTTTCTTGTCATCTTCATCTGTAATAGTATCTAGCTTATCTATTTCTACTTGTCTTTCCTGTCTGACACTTATACGAGCATCTTCAAGCTTTTCTTTAAGAATCTTTACTAATTTAGTACGATTCTCAGTAGTAAGCATTGGAAATATAGCACGAACTCCATCACTATCAGATACAACCGAAAGTCCAAGATTGGCAGCAGAAATAGCACTCTCAATAGCTTTGATTTGATTCTTATCCCAAGGAGCGATTCTCAAAGTTTTGGAATCTTCAATAGAAACGCTAGCAATATTTTTAATCGGCATGTATGTGCCGTAACTCTCGACACTTATAGAATCAAGTATCATCGGAGTCGCTCTACCTGTATGCACGGATCCGTACTCTTTACTAAGCCA
>JAPLXT010000037.1 GCA_026395935.1 Candidatus Nomurabacteria bacterium
ATTAATATTAAATTTTCAAAAATCACATGACAAATAAAATCAAATTAATTTTCCCAGTTTTAGCTCTAGGTATTCTTCTAAGTGGAACAGCTTTTGCTGCAACAACAACACCAACGAAAGAAGAGTCAAAAGAAATTGCAACAGGCACTACAGAACCTGTTAATGTTAAAACAAATGTAACTACTCCAACCGCAAAAAGTGTATGTGTTGCTACAGCTAAGGCAGCAAAAGCAACTGCAGTCAAAGCTGCAAATGATACATCTAAACAAGCCAAGCTTGATGCTAAAACAGCAAAAAACGCAGCTATAAAAGATGCAAAAGCTAACGCTGACAAAAAAGCAGGCTTAGCCCAAGTTAAGACAGCAAATGCTACATATAAGAAGGCTATCAAGGACGCGAACACAGCACAAACAGCAGCTATAAAACTAGCAACAACAACCTATAAAAATAGTTTAAAAGCTTGCCCTGCTAAATAAATTAAAAAATTGTTCTTTTTAAAAAATCACCATTGCTGGTGATTTTTTAGTTTAGTTTTTAGAATTTTTTAGCTCAGTGATTAATTGTATTATCTTTTCAAGTTTATCATCATCCATGCGAGAAATTTCTTTTTGAAGAGACTCTATTTCTAATTTAGCTTTAAGGTTGGTCTCATAGTCACTCTGGGCCTGATGACGATCACGCTGGTTCTGGCGATTCTGAGCCATCATGATGATAGGTGCAGCATACGCAGCCTGAGTTGAGAAGATAAGATTAAGAAGAATGAAAGGATATGGATCCCAATGATTTATAAAAGCAATAATATTAAAAATCATCCAAATTAACACAAAGATGGACTGTATAATGATAAATTTCCAAGACCCCATGTTGTGGGCGACAGAGTCAGCAATACGGTCCCCGACAGTCATCGCTTGTTTGTGTTTGTCATGCCATGTTAATTCATTCGCTTGTTTAACTTCCCTATTTATTTCTTTCATATTTGTATTATATCATAACTAGAAACCTAAATCTTCGTTGACTAATATCATTGTTACTTTTCTTTGCATCATTCCATTTTCGCCGTTAACAATTAAGATCTTATTAGCAACTGTACCAACACCATATTTCTCCTTCATGTGCTTATCTTCAATAGGCATTATGTACTCCATCAAACGGTTCATGGCTTCTGTTATATTGGGAACAATTTTCTTTGTACTAACAACAAAAATAAGATTAGCAGAAGTAAATACTATGTGTGGTAATTGACTGCCAGAATTTGAAGCTATTAAATACTCACCTGTTTCAGTTAGAGCATGAACACTACCTAAATAATAATCAGAAAGTACTGCTTGTTTACGAAGAGAAGCTTGTATCGCCGGATCTTTTTCTGCAAGTATTCCTTCATGTAAATTATTCCAACCATGTTCCCCACTTTTAAGATAATCGACAAAACCAATCTGCTCAAGTGTAACGGAAGCTCCATTCATAACTGAAGCTCCGGTTGGTATGAGTTCTTTTATTTTCTCTAAGGCATCTTTGCCACTTTCTACAGTAAACGCTTGTACATTTTTCTTGGCAAGTGCTTCAATAACCATCGTTGTAACTTCTTTTGTTTTTAATTTGTTATATTCCATAATGTTTTAATTATACTACTTATTTTAATAATATTAAATCAAGTTTATGGTTTTTATGTAAATTTATTAAGATAACTTAACTTTAATTGTTCTTCCAACATCTCTTTATTTTTATTGTTTAAGCTACGATGAAGAACTCTGGCAATTTTCTCAGTCGTTACACCATTAAACGCAAGTTTTGAAGTCACGGATATTATGTTTTTTGCCTCGTTTTTACTTACTTTTATATTTAGATACTTTCCAATTTTTTTAGCAAGTCTGGTTTGTAATCTTTTATTGCGCCAATTGATATGACTAAGAACTTTTTTAACATCATCATCTGTAATCATTTCAGAGTTTATTTCATTAAGATTTGTAAGCTTCCAAGTATGACGAATTATACCGAGAATCCCTAGCTTTTCAATAACGTCAGCATCATGAACGATCTTCGCCTCTAGTGTCTTAGGGTCCTCCCTACCCTCGTGAGAGGCCACACATTCCGCAATCAGAATCTGGTCGGATTTGGAAATATTAATTGACGACAATAGCTTCATTACAATCTTTTTGTTTTTATCATAATTATAATCATCCCCTGTTGGTAGTGCTGTATCATGAAGCCATGCTCCAGACTCTACTATTTTAATATTAGCTTTTGCTTTAAACGCCAAAAATCTTGCAATTTTTACTGCTCTTGATAAATGCTTATTACCCTTCGATTTACCACCAAAAGCCATATCATGATCAATTTTAATTCCAAGCTTTTTTATATCTTTAATACTTTTTTGATTTATCATACATTTATATTATACATTAAATACTTTTAATAAAAATCCCAGCTGTAAAAATACAACGGGGATTATATCTATCCACTTCTAATAATACTAAGGACACCATCTACCAATATATCAACGCCATCTATATTATCGACGATAATATGATTTTTGCTATAGGTAGAAAAATCCTCAAATATTTCTCTAAACAATAAATACATGTTCAAAGCCTCCTCGGTGGACAAGATGTGACCAATACGCGAATGCGCCCGAAGTCGTGCCTCTACAAGAGAATATGGGCACCTCACTTCAACCCAGAAAACTCGTATCTGCATTTGAGTACAGAGAGCTTCGAAATTATTTCTAAGCTCTCTTAGATGGAACACTTCGTCTATTATTATTGTGGAAGTATCACTCGTTGCAAATATAGAGAAAGCTGATTCTATGGCTTTCTTATAATATGCCCATCTTACAGTTGGAGGATCTATCTGGCTAGTTACCAAGGTCGGATCTACATCAACCCTCTTGAAATCATCCAAATCTAGGATTTTTACTCCTAACTTCTCACTAATGAGCTTCGAGATTGTTGATTTACCAACACCCGGCAATCCTGCTAAAAGTATGATTGTATTCATAGAAATATTGCTACCTACTTTACTCGGTAGACTTTGTTAAGTGAATTTTAAAGAACAAGTGAGTCAGTAAGAAGCTAACCCATAAAAAACAAAACAACCCTTAGATAAAGGGCTGTTTCTTAAGTTCAATAGTATTTATATCAACGCAAACAACAGCCCTCTAAATGTGGTTGTTGTAATAATAACTTGCACTGATAATATTTGACTTCATAATTCCATTATATGTAAATCCACTTAAATGTCAATATGAGAAAAATCCAAAGTAAAATATTGTTAAAAATCTCTGTTATATCACTTCATATTAATTCTAATTAGAGTATAATAGTTAAGGATTAATATAATAGTAAATAAATTATGAAGATAAATTTAGAATATAGAAAAAAGATTATTAAAACAACAATCGTTGTCATTTTGGCGTTACTTTTTCTTATTTCACTTATATGGTTTGCTTCCACTTTTAAACAGCTATATAGGACGGGAAATTTAGAAGTAGATTACAGCATCACTGGACGCCCCACTCGCCTACACCGCCCTATCACAATTAGCGACATCAGAGTTTGGATGACTTTCGATTATTTAAATGTAATCTTTAAAGTAGATCCTCTATATTTCAAAAACACTCTGGCTATTACTGATTCTAAATACCCCAATATTTCCATAGAGGCATATGCAAGACATAATAGAATTAATCCGCAAGTTTTACTACACAACATAGAACAAGCCATTATAAATTATCCTAACAATAAGTAATATGGATTTTTTAGTTCAGGCGATTATCCCCTACATATTGCTCTATAAATACTGGGCATTATTTATCGCTACGTTCCTCGCTTCATTTGCCCTCCCTATTCCAGCAGGAACTTTACTTATCGCTTCTGCAGCGTTTGCTAGTCAAGGATACTTTAATATAGCAATAATATTCATCATTGTTTTAATAGCAAATATAGCTGGAGATAATTCATCATATTGGTTCGCAAGATTATACGGCAGACGTATTCTTTCTCGTGTTCCATTTATCCAAAAGATTCTAGTATCAAAAGATTTCACTTTAATTGAAAAAGCAATTAGTAGACGCCCAGGCTTTATTATTTTCATTAGTCGTTTTGAAGTTATCTCTACTCTTACTATCAATCTTATCTGCGGGCTTGGTAAAGCCACATACAAGAAATTCCTATTTTTTGAAGTATTGGGTTCATTCGCTAATGTAATATTTTATATCATAATTGGTTATTCTTTCGGCGATAGCTGGCAAGCAGTCAATAAACTTATCGGCAACTTCAGTATTCTGTTCTTCTTAGTAATTGCATTAGGAATATCACTTTTTTGGAAAAAAATTCTCGCAAAACTTAAAAGAGAGATAGAAAAATAAAAACGAAAACACTTTAGCTATATTAACTAAAGTGTCTAAGTATAATTCATTACTTAAGGACGTCTAAGAAAATCTTCAGGAAATAAGCAAACCAATACATCACAAAATGATTGTACTTGAGCAAGTTTATTTCTTGGAACAAATATAGCTTCAATTTCATAACTATATGGTATTCCTGAAAATTTCTCTCCAATATTCCTTTTTAAAGAAATCGAATAGTGATCTTCAAATTCTCCATCATCTAGAGGAGGATCCATACTTCCTTCAGTATTATTAAATTCAAAATAAGGGAATGGGGGTGGTACAGTTAATTCCATGGTAAATTCACCAAATAATTTGGACGAATAAGTGAATTCTCTTTTAGTGCCATTTATTAAGTGCCACCATTTTCGCATTATTTCACCATTCCATTCTTCGTGAATATACGGCAGTATTTCTACAGGAACATTACCTCTGAAGCATCGACTTGACCCATCAGTCCAATCTATTGTCACATTTCCATCAATAACTTCACTGGACATAACTTCTTTTATGGTTGCATATCCATTGCACCCATAATTTTGAAATACGAGAAATTTCTCGCCTTTTTTGTACAAAATGGGTGTTTCCATTATTAATAATTTTAGTAAATAATTCTTCTTCACATTACTTCTAACCAACTGTAAAGTCAATAGGTTATACTAACTTATATTAAAGCATCAAAAATAACCATTATAAAATATGGCTCAAATTTGCTCCGAACTTGGGAGGATGTTAGGAAAAGTATAATTGAGGAAAAATAAAAACACCTACTTTGTTTGGTGTTTTTATTAGATTAATCTTCAAATATAAAAATTTAGTTTATATTTCCCTTAAATTCTTTTCTTTCATCTTCATCTGGCATATCTGCAACTAAAAAATTATTACATTCATAAAACGTTTTTGCCCCTTTATCTTTATTTCCTAATGCATCTTCACGTATTTTCTTCCATGTCATTATTGTCATATCTGGAATGCGACTTAAACATTTTTGATATAAATCTTTCTCTATTGGGGTCAAATTAACAATTTCTGTTACTGTTGCTGTTGTTTCTTGCTTTAATGTTTCCATATCTATATTTTCTAATTTACTAGTAATATCTTATTATATGAAAAATAACCCCAAAAGTCAAAAAATCCCAGTATAGCAAAGACGGTCCTTGCTATATTACCCTTTTGCTTTTTTAGTCTATTTTTGCTACTATAACTTGGTGAGTTTAGTCATTCCGTGGTAGCTCAGCGGTAGAGCGGTCGCCTGTGGATATTTTCCAATAAGATATATAATATACTTATATGTCTGATAATAGAAAATATGCTGATAGGCGCGAAGCACTTATCAAAGCTGTTGCGAAGAGACGCAAGAAGATAAAAGAACTTGCAGTCGAATATAAAGGTGGTAAATGCCAGCTTTGTAATTATTCCAAATGTATAGATGCTCTTGAATTCCATCATATTGATTCTTCTAAAAAAGAATTTGGTATAGGAGACAAAGGGTATACTAGATCTTGGGATAAAGTACGCAATGAATTAGATAAATGCATAATACTATGTGCAAATTGCCATAGAGAAATCGCATCAGGCATTACGCAGCTTTCTACTGAAAAGTAGATCGAAAAACGAGGTGAATTCGGGGAAGCCCTATATGGGTAATCCCGAGCCAAGCTTCAATTTAAAAGTTGAAGAAGGTGTAGAGACTATCCCTTCGGGGAGTACTCCAAGATATAATATTATTTTGGCGGAAGCGCCTTGGTCCTAAGTTTCTTTGTAAAAAGAAATATGGATATGATATAGTCCATCCCTTTAAGTAATTTTAGGATAAATGTAAGCGATTGGTCGTAGGTTCGATCCCTACCCACGGAGCAGATACAATAAGCACCCTTTTGGGTGTCTTTTTGTATCTGCTCCGTGAGCAAAGTATCTGCATACTTTGCGTGGTAGGGAGCGAAAAGCTTTTCGTTTTTCGGTGCTAACCGAAACGAAAAGGTATACTGTTCTCGTAGAGAAAGATCACCCTACCCACGAATTTGCTAAGGTTCTATAAGTGTACTCACGTCCCTACCTTTATATACCCTAAAACTTTTGGTATACTTGCTATATGGTTATAGATATTGAACTTACATTAAATAGATTTGGTTTTGGTAGAATTAATGAGAATAAATTTCAGTTTCTTTGTTTTAGGTTTTCTAAGTGGAAAATTCCAAATAAATACTCTATATCTTTTGAGATAAACTGGAGAAAGAAAGACGATAAATAATTTATGACTAAAGCAATACTATTCGATTTAGATGGGCTAATAATAACTGGAAGTGGAAAATTATTCAGCGAACGTCTTTCAGAGAAAGAAAATATCCCAATGAAGCAAATCTCTGAGTTTTTTACTAATGAGTTTAGGGAATGTTCTTTTGGTAAAGCAGATTTAAAAGAAAAAATAACACCTTATTTAACCAAATGGAACTATAAAGGTAATTCTGATGATTTACTAAAATTTTGGTTTGAAGGTGAAAGTAATGTAAACAAAGAAGTTTTAAAAATTGTGGAAGATTTACGTTCAAAAAATGTAAAATGTTACATAGCTACTCGACAAGAAAAAAACAGAAAAGATTATGTATGGAATGAATTAAATTTAAAGAATAATTTTGATGGTATTTTCTGCACTTGTGATATTGGATATGATAAATGGCAAGCAGAATATTGGGGCTATATTTTAAATGAATTAAAACTAAAACCTGAAGAAATTATGTTTTTCTGTGATAGTCAGAAGAATGTAGATAGTGGAAATGGTTTTGGGATAGAGGCTTACTATTATGAAGGATTATCTTTTTTAAAAGAAAAAATTAAAAGATTTTTTTGTTGTTAAAAATTAAAACTCCAACTTATCCCAAGTTCGGAGCAATTTTGAGCCATATTTTATAATGATTATTTTTCGGAGGTTAGTAGAAGTTCGAACCTGAATAGTTTTGGTGTATAATATGGAAATGAAAAAAGCTTATATTTGTCTCATCACTGGCCCAGCAGGGTCTGGGAAGTCTTCTGTATCAAAAGCATTAGCCAATAAATTTAAACGAAGTGCCGTAATAGAAGTAG
>JAPLXT010000069.1 GCA_026395935.1 Candidatus Nomurabacteria bacterium
AATGCATCAGCGCATATGAGGTAGCACACAAAAGTGAAACTGGAGAGAATAGGCTTATCACCTTCCTAGATACTCCAGGCCATGAAGCTTTTTCTAAAATGCGTGCACGCGGAGCTTTCGCTTCCGACATCGCTATCCTTGTCGTCTCTGCGGAAGATTCTGTAAAGGCACAAACTCTTGAGGCTTATAACACTATTATAGAAAGTAAGACTCCATATATAGTAGCTATTAATAAAATAGACCGCCCAAATGCCAATGTAGAGAAAACGAAAATGGACCTTGTAGAGAAAGGTATTTATCTAGAAGGACTCGGTGGAGACATTCCATTTGTACTCATTTCCGCTAAGGTTGGAACTGGAATAAATGAACTCCTAGATATGATCCTTCTTGTCGCGGATATGGGAAGCTTCACTGGAGATCCTACATTAAATGCATCTGGAATAATTATTGAAGCTAATCGTGAACCTAAGCGTGGTATTTCCGCTACTGCTATTATAAAGAATGGTACACTTCACTCTGGAATGATCGTCGTCGCAGGAACTGCCATGGTAACAACTCGTATAATGGAAAACTTCTTAGGTAAAGGAGTCAAAGAAGCCACTTTCTCATCCCCTGTTCGATTAGTAGGATTTGAATCAATGCCGGATCCATGGAAGCACTTGAAAAAGAAATAAATAAATTAAATAATAGTGAGATTTCATATAAAATTATTAGTTTTGGAGTGGGAGCAATAAATGAATCGGATTTAAAGATGGCAAATGCCAACAAGGAAACTATCGTTGTAGGATTCAATACTAAAATGGATAATGGGGCTCGCGACTTGAATGAAACTCTTAAAGTAAATGTAGAAGTATTCGACATCATATACAAACTTACAGATTGGCTGAAAATTATAATAGAGGAAAGAAGACCAAGAGTAGAGACGGTGGAAGTGACTGGGACTCTTAAAATATTGAAAACTTTCGGTTCAACAAAAGATAAACAGGTAATTGGAGGCAAAGTATTACAAGGGCGAATAGTGAACGGCGGAAAGGTTCGCATAATGCGCCGTGACTTTGAAATAGGTACAGGGAAAATTGTAGAACTTCAACAGAATAAAATAAAGGCCAAGGAAGTACTAGAAGAAAATGAATGTGGAGTCCAAGTAGAAACAAAGATAGACATAGCCCCAGGCGACGTGTTAGAAGCATTTATAATAACAATAAAGTAATATGTCTGAGTTTCGATCAGAAAAAATCACAAATCATATAAAAGAACTTGCCGCTATCTTCATAGAGAAAGAAGCAGGGCCAACATCGATGATTACAGTCACTCGTGTACTCCTTTCGCCTGACAACAAACGAGCCAAGATTATGATAAGCGTTCTTCCACGTGAGAAAGAAAATGCCGCTTATGGATTCATCAGAAGGAATTTGGGTGATTTGCGTAAATACGTATCAAAAGGTTTGAAGATAAATCCTATCCCCTTCCTTGAAGTAGCAATAGACGAAGGAGAAAAAAATCGTCAACGAATTGACGAGTTGTTGAATATTGGTTAGGATTTAGAGTACGTAGTCAAATAGTCTTTGATATAAGGCGTGGTAGCCAAGTGGTAAGGCAGAGATCTGCAAAATCTCTATACGGCGGTTCAATTCCGCCCCACGCCTCAAAAATTATAGCTAGCAATTTATGTATATTTTTGCTAGTATAGTTTTATGCCCAGGTGGCGGAATTGGTATACGCGCTAGTCTTAGGAACTAGTGGAGCAATCCTTGGAGGTTCAAGTCCTCTCCTGGGCACCAGAATGGAACTAATCGGTTTCGAAGAAGCTAATGTACGGGCGTGCCGAAGGCACGCCCACGCTGTTTCGCCCGTTTTCGCCAATGAATTCGGGGCTAAAATTCCTGTCTCGCCTTTGGCGAGATAGACTTTTTTGTTTTGGAGGAGGAGGTGCGAGTCAAAGATTTTTTTGGCACAGACCTTTTTCGCAAAAAGGTCTCTATCAGAAGCAATTTTGTCCAATGATTGAGCGTCTTTTAACCAATTTTGGAAAGGTGCGAGCCAATCATTTTGCTTGTGTGAAAAATTAGAAATTTCTTCTTCGAGCGACTTCTTTTCAAATAACAATTTTCCTTTTTGTAAACGATAATCTTGTTCATCAATTACTTGGTCAAGATAACCATTTAGAAGTCGCTCTAACTTTTTCGATAAAGAAGAAATTTTTTCTTGTTTCTCTTTCACACAAGCAGTCAAAGACTTGGCGGATTCCTTGTGTTCATTTTGTGCCATTCTCAATAATTCGTCCGCCCAGTCTTTGGGCAAAGAAACTTTTTTGATTAAGGATGATAACTGCTTATCTAGTTTTTCAGAACGAAGCGACATTTCTTTACACTTCATTACCTTCGATTTTTTCGTGCAACGATAATATACATAGTAGTGAACATTACCATTTTTCTGTAGCTTCGTTTTGTTTTCAGCAGTTATCATCATTCCGCAAGAAGCACAGGAAATGAGACCGCAATATGGCGAGGGTTCATTTTGTGGTTTTCGTTCGGGTTGTCCACGAAACTTCAACATTTCCTGTGCTTCATCAAAAAGTTTCTTTGAAATGATTGGCTCGTGCTTTCCTTCGTGGATTTCACCACCATATTTGAATAGTCCGATGTAAAATGGATTTGAGAGAATAAAAGACGCTTTGGTTTTTGAGATTCTCTTTCCGGTTCTTGTAGTAACGCCGGACTTCGCCAAAAAGTTTGCGATGTCTTCTAA
>JAPLXT010000044.1 GCA_026395935.1 Candidatus Nomurabacteria bacterium
TACCATTATGTTGATCTCATTTTTCCTGAATTTGAGGAGGGTACGCTGACGGTCATTGTGCCTCTTATCGCCATGTATTGAGCCTGCTTTATATCCCCTTTTTATTAATTCAACCGAAAGTTTTTCTACTGAATGTTTCATCTCAGAAAAAATTAAAACTTTTTTAAATTCATCTTCTTTATCTAGCAAATCGCAGAGTGCATCTATCTTATCTACACCGCGTTCAAGTCTTATGACGTCTTGCTCGACGTTCTTTGAAGTCTCTCTGGTCTTCACCATGACTTTCACTGGATCATTTGCAAATCTTTCAATAAGCTTCTCTATTGGCTTAGGTAATGTTGCTGAGAAGAAGAATCCTTGTCTATCTTTTGGAGTTTTCTCAAGGAGGAATGTTATATCATCTATGAATCCCATATCTAGCATTCTATCAGCTTCATCGAGAACAACAGAACGAGTACCAGATAAATTGATCTCTCCTCGCTTCACTAGGTCAAGCAATCTTCCTGGAGTTCCTATGACTACGTTGCATTCTCGCTTTAAGCTTCTTATTTGAGCTCCGATAGGTGCCCCACCGACGCATACGACTCCATAAATTTTCATCCCACGAACGAGTTCATTAAATTCTGTTTCTATTTGGATTGCTAGTTCGCGTGTTGGTGCGATTATAATTGCTGTCTCATCTTTGTTGCCGATTATTTTATTAACTATAGGGATAAGAAAGGCTGCCGTCTTGCCAGTACCTGTATCGGCAATACCTAGTATATCTCTTCCTTCAAGTGAATGAGAGATTGATTTGTCTTGGATAGGACTTGGATAAATATAATTCTTATTTGCAATAGCAAGTTTTAGTTTAGGATCTATCTTAAAATCGTTAAAGGTATGAGTTGGTATGTAGACCTCTTCTTTCTCTATAATAGTAGATTTATTTATAAAACGAGAGACATCTATCCTCTCATAAGAAGATTTTCTTTTGTTTCTACCACCACCACTTCTACTTCCACCACCTCTGTTGCCACCAAATGAAGGTCTTGCACTTCTACTTCCAAAAGAAGATCCACCTCTAGAAGGACTATTTGATCTAGCACTACCAGTGGACTTATTTCCACCAGAATAATTAGAGGACCTACTAGGGCCTCTTTGTTTTGTATTATTATACATATTTTATTTCTTTGCGTGTTTCAAAATTAAAATTGAAACACTCATACACACAAGGAGTTTTTCAATATGGTCTTATATTATCATTTATCCCCTATCCTGTCAAGGACTAGGCTATTTTATGACGTTATTTATAGGTTTTCCTGTCTCTAATACAGAGATTACGTTTTTGACAGCTATCTCAGACATAAGATCGCGAGCAGACTGTCTAGCTGATGCAATATGTGGAGTTATGATAACATCAGGCAGTTTGATAAGTCCTTTTGTTAATTTAGGCTCAAATTCAAAGACGTCTAGGGCTGCACCACGAATAATGTCGTTTTCTAGTGCATAGACTAAAGCTTTCTCATCTACCACAGGACCACGAGAAGTGTTTATTAAGAATGCAGTTTTCTTCATCGTTTTTAATGAATCTCCATTTATCAAGTGTCTAGTAGATGGCAACAATGGAACATGTAGAGATACGATGTCTGCTTCGCGTAATACTTCTTCGGTAGTCATTCTAGTTGTATTTTCAATTTTATCTAATTCAACACAAGGAGATACATCACTATATATAATACTTGAGCCGAAACCATAATGAAGAATTTTTGCTACTTCTGTGCCTATTTGACCAGCCCCTATCAAACCTATCTTCTTACCTTTCATATCTGTCCCTATAAATATATCAGGGTCCCATCCTTTATATTTTCCTTCACGCATGAATTCATCAGCTTCTACCAAGCGAGTAGTGAGTGCAAGCATGAGAGCAACAGTATGCTCCGCGACAGCAGTACTTGATGTGCCTGGGGTGTTCGTAATGAAAACATTACAAGCTTTCGCATCTTCTATATTTACATTGTCATACCCGACGGAGAAGTTCGCAAAGATTTTCGCTGTAGGGCAAGCGTCAAATACTTCTTTATCTATAGAATCAGTCAGGAAAGAAATAACTCCATCATAGGGCTTCTTTTTCAATTCTTTAATGATATCTTTTTTTGTTGGAGCACCTTTTGATGTTCCGATATCAAATAGAATCCCCTTTTCTCTTAGTAATTTTAATCCTGCTTCTGGAATCTTTCGTGTAATATAAATTTGTTTGCTCATAATATAATTTGTGTAGCTATTATAAATTAAATAATAATATCTTTCTTACTCAAACGTTTCTCTGCTTCTAATGCTATCTTCTCCATCATTATAACTGTTTCAACTGGATACTTACCCATAGCTGACTCTTCTGAAAGCATGACTGCATTTGCACCGTCTATGATAGCGTATGCGACGTCGGAGACTTCAGCACGAGTAGGAGTCGGACTATTGACCATTGAGAGCATCATTTGAGTAGCTACTATGACCATCTTACCTTTTTTATTACAGGCATCTATTATCTGGTGCTGAATGAAAGGTATTTCTTCTAGTGGATATTCATTACCAAGATCACCGCGAGCTACCATGACCGCGTCAGTAACTTCGAGTATCTCATCTAAATTATCTACTGCCATTTTACGTTCGATTTTTGCAATTATTTTTTGCTTACCACCTTTTGCATTTATTAAATTTCGAAGCTCTATTATATCTTTGGCACTTCCGACGAATGATAAGGCTATGTAATCCACATTTTGTTCAATCCCGAATGCTAAGTCATCCTTATCTTTCTCTGTGATAACTTCTGTATTATCTTCACCACCAAAATGGTGCCCAGATTCTTCTTGCACTCTAGGTCCTGACAAATCCTGAATTATCTCTATTGATTTACCACACTCTATTGCAGCTTCTCTGATATGCTCGATTATAATTCCATGGCCTCCATGTGTATTCCAAGAGAAATTTAACCTAGCTATATTTAAGTTATGTTTAATGAGCTCTACGAGCATCTCCTTACTCTGACTCGACGGCCCCATTGTGGCTATTATTTTTGTTTTTGATTGCATAATAATACTATTATACCGCGTAAGAGATAAAAAAAGAAGCATCTTGTTAGATGCTCTTCTTCATTCTATATCCAATAAGGATTGTGTCTCATCTTCCTTCTACAACATGTTCCTCCAAAACCGTACAATCGCACATGTTAAGCAGTGTGATTGCATTAGCAAGCACAATGTCAAAAACATACAGATTTTCTTCGGAATTTAGAGAATTTCCCTCTGGAAATTCTGTTAGCAGGGTGTGTTTGTGATTTCTCACACCCAATGAAACAATAATAATTGGAGTTTTTGTTTGGGAATCAAACAGGGATAGATACTTGTTATTTGTTGTTTTAGCGCAAATGAAACGCCCTAATACAGACGTTCCAAAGTAGTCGTACCCTTCGAGCCAAAGGCTCTCTTCTCCATTTTTACCATTCGTAAGGAAAGCGTAGAGGGTTTTAATAAAATCCTTGGTGTCGCAATTAGCGACACAATTTCTAATGTTCTTCATCTAGATCTTTTAATTAATTTAACTTAATTCGTTTTTAATTCATTATTAGATTACAACTTATATTGTATATTGTCAACTATCTCCTCTGACCCTTATTTACAGATATTTTGTTAAATAATAAAAAAAGAGGCCACATTTTAAGTTTCCTCTTTTTTTTAATAACGATTTTAGCCTTAGTGAGCTCTTCTTATTAAAGTAAAACCCGCTTTTAGTAAATTTGTTTCTTCCCCACCCCAACAGCAGGATTTTCCCCTTACAGCATTGTGGTCTTTTTCGTACCACATTTTACCAAGGGCAACACCTTTGACTGTTGCTTCCAGCTTATCTGTGCAAAGCATGACGTCTCCATGTAGAAAGCCATACTTTTTACAAGTTTCATCCGAAATATCTACATAGATTTCATTCGGAGTTCGCTCAGTTGTTTTAATTTTTAAAAATTTTTTCATTATTAGAGATTTTTTATAATTAATCCAAGAATAGCCATGGACTACGTCCAGTGCCTTCGCTCATGGAGCATGCTCTGCTCCATTCTCTGTCACTTAGGACATCCTCATAGTCTTGTGTTTCTTTCCATATGTCCCCACATTTTGAAGGAAGTGTTTCTCTAATTAAAGAGATAATCTCTTCGGCATTAGAATTTTTTTCTTTTTTCAACTCAGATAAAATGGAAAGACTTTTTGCTTCAAGAATTTTTTCATCTACTCTTGCAAATTCAGAGATATGTTCTTTGAATTTTAGCCATTTGTTTCTAAAAATTTCTTGTTGCTTAACATCAGTTTTTGAAGAGGCAATAGAAAGCACATAATTTATTGCCGTAAGATATGACGGCTTTTCCTCTCCAATTGGGTGGTCTACGAAGGTGCTAAGACCCCCACGGACATAAGCAAAAAACTTTGCTACAATTTCTTCGTCTGGGATTAAAGCCAGTTCAGTGTGAATTTTGGAAACTATCAAAAGCCTCGCTTCTTCTCTTTCTCTCTCTTTCATGATCGATTTTTTAAAGATTGGTGAATATATAATTATTTGAAATATTTATTCTTTTATTTATACTACAACTTATCAGTAATTTGTCAAATCTTTGGAAGTTCGACTTCCAAAGATTTAGATGAATAACTTAGCGAGGCGGATGTCTTCGAAGGATAGGCTCGAGCCTTCTTTCTCGAGGATTAATTTGATTGGGTTTAACTTCCCTATTTCCTCCCCTTTCAATTTCTTATTTACTTTTTTTACTAGATCAATATTTTTCTGTGATGGACGGATATGCGTAATTATCGTCTCTGGATATTCCTTCATTATTTGTTCTATGTGGTGAGTGATGGTGCCGATAGTCAAACTTCTCTCCTTCGCTATCTCTTTTATATTATTTCCCTTGTCTAGTAATTCTTTTGTGATTAAAATAGTAGGAATTTTTGTATCAATGATTCTTCTTTTTCCTTTAAGCAAGGACCGTCCTTGCTTACGTGATTCATTAGAGTGGTTTATGATGCCTCCCATTCTATTTATGAATTCAACTTCAAGTAATTCTTGCTCGCCATTCTTAAGCTTTTTAAACATTAATTCATTTTGGAAACTTTCATTTTTCAGCTCTTGATCAAGCTCTAAAATTTTCGGATTTACAAGCAGAGATTCCTTGGTGAAGCCTATTAAACATATGCCCGAAAGCGTCCTTACACGGGAAAGGGCTACGTACCCCATTCCGTAAGTAAAAGTGCTTCTGAGGTCAATCAGAGCGTTATCTAGGGACATTCCTTGGCTCTTGTGGATAGTTATAGCCCAAGCTAACCTTAAGGGGAATTGGGTGATGGAAGCCTTTATTCGGCCGTCTTCCTCTATGGCCCAGATTTCAGGCGCTACTACTACACTCGTGCCATTGTAAAGTTTTACAATTGGATAACCAGACTCAACTTCAAAGCCAGTAATTTTTCCTCGTGATCCATTTACATAACCTTTATCAAAATTATTTTTAATACACATTACCTCGGCACCTATTTTCAATCGTAGCTCTTCGTAGGCAAGGCAACTCTTTTTTAAAATATCTACAATTATTTCATGACCCTTTGAAGTCATACTATAAACTTTTTCTTTTTCATCTATTTGAGCGAGCTCTTCATAATTCTCTTTATCAACGTTTATGTTGTGAGTATAGAGTTTCGTCGCTTTTATTCCTTTGAGTTCCCTATCTATACATTTATCCAAGTATTCATAATGCTTTTCTTCTAAAGTATTTGTACGAATATTATTTAATATTTCAGTTAAGGTGTCGTCTTCTTGTCTGTGCTGTTCGGTCAGATAGCAGATAGCAGGATTCAATATTTTCCAGGCCTCACTTTCGTAAATCATACTACTCTTAGCATCTTCCTTTTTTGTTTTTTCTACAGGTGGAAGTTGGAAGAAGTCACCAGAGAGGATTACTTGGAGTCCGCCAAATGGTTTACCATTTCTTTTAAATCTTTTACAAATTTTATCTACCATGTCTAGTTGGAAGCCATGAAGCATAGAAACTTCGTCGATGACAAGGACGCGAGCCTTGTCGAATCTTTTCCAAAGATATTTCTTTTCTTCGAGAGCTTCTAATTCCTTCTCACCCATTACATTCTTTACTCCTATTCCTGACCAACCGTGAATAGTCATGCCGTTCATGTGAGTAGCAGCGATGCCCGTCGAAGCCGTGACAGCGACAGCGATCTCGTGATCCTCCAAGTACCCTATATATTTATTCAGAAGATAAGTTTTACCAGAGCCGGCACTTCCTGTAAGATAAATATTCACTCCGGTTTTCATTATTTTAAAAGCTTGCTCTTGGGTCATAGGGTATATTATAATACAAATATGGATGAAGACGAAGAAACAATTGAAGAGGTAGTGAAAGAGCCCGTTTGTCCTCGTTGTGGTCTACGTTCCTATGATGGGATTTGCCAGAATTGTGGCACACCTATTGTGGACAATAAAGATGACGAAGAGGAAGATACAAATTGGCGCGAGAAGTACAGATAAATCAAAAGCACCGCCGACATTGTCGGCGGTGCTTTTGATTTGATTTACTTTTTTACTACTTTCTTTGGTTTCTTAACTTCTTTTCTGTGACCATCTCCTTTTGCCATATGTTTTAATGCGAAACAAATTATTTTATAAAAAACTAGTCTGGCCCCTCGTCATCCCTCGTCCGAGGACTTTTTTTAGAATATAATTTGTGAAGCTTTCTACTTATTATTAATTATTTTATTATACTTTATTTATTTTCACTTGAATAGTCCAAGCTTGAAGTAGTGATCATACTCTTGTGACTAATGTAGTAGTTCCCTGCGAGTATGCCTAGGATAATTACGAGAGTTATGAGTCCGTTCGTTATAAGATCTGGATGATGATTCTTTATTCTAATTATTATATTTAAGATTAGGGATAGAAGAATTATTCCGAAAATAACAAAGAAGATTACATTGGTACTATTACGTGGTGAAGAGAATATCTTCTGTAGGAATGTCGGTGTAGTTATATTGGCTTTTGCTATTTGAGTATCTATTTCGGCACCCAAGACTTTAGTTACTTCTTTTACGTCTATAGTCTTAGCTACTTGTGTAATATTTTTAATTTCTTTTTGTATTTGTGGCTTGATTATATTATTTTGTATATTTTTTATTTCTGCTGTTGGCGTCGGCATTGGGTTCGCATACACTTGGGCGACGAAGATTGTCTCTCTGCCTTCATACATGCCAGTTGCTACGCCTGTGCCCATCTCCGTGTAGTTACCTTTCACAATGTTTGATTTGTGAGCGGGAGAAGCCATCCATGCATTGGTCACATCTTGTGAATCAGTAAAGTTCACAGCCAAGTTCTCGCCAGCGTATTGGTATTCATATCCTGCTTTTGTGAGCCAGTACCAAGGAGTCTTCCCTTCTGGACTAGTATGAGCAAAGTAACCATAAGTCGCCATATCATTTGCTTTCATTTCAGCTGCTTTGTTTAGTGTAGGATTTACTGCTAGAGTATTTAATTTTTGTGTTTGACGTTCTTCATTAGTAAGATTGGCAAGTATTGCAGGTAGGACAGCCGCCATGCCACCAGTGTTATTTATGCGAGTGATAGTAGGTATAAGGAAAGTAAACACTTCCAAGAATAGAAGCACGAATATAACTTTGCGAATATTCTTGCTACGCAATATATGGGGACGATTATCGTTCCCATCTTGTGGAATAAAGTGTTTTTTAAGCCAAGAAATCATGAGAGTATTATACATAATAAAACCTTATTTGTAAAGAATAACAATAGCCCCGCGGGATTACCCGCGGGGCTATTGTTTGTATTAGTTTATAATATTATTTATTTAAAGCTGCACGAGTGAGAGCTCCTATTACCCCATCACCCTTTAGGCTGTTTGCAATTTGGAATTTAATGACAGCTCCTTTAGTCTTTGGACCAAATTTACCATCAGCTGTCAAAGTATATCCAAGAGTAGTCAAGAACTTCTGAAGCTCTATGATCTCACTCCCCTTTGAGCCATTCTTCATAAACTTTGTAAAAATAAACTTCTCCGCACCGAGAACTTTCCCGATAGCAGGAGTTGCGGCATTACAATTTCTACCTGTTGTTGTACTAAATTTATCTCCAGCTGCACAACCATCTGGAGTTGTAATATTGGCAGGAACTGCAGGGGTAGCTGGCTTCATATAACCTCCGCTATTGCCATGATTTACAACAGTATTTAATTCTCCAAAACTCGTGAAGTGAAATGTAACAATTTTCGTATCAGTTCCATTATTGATTGAACATTCACCTCCTGCGATTGGATCAGTTGGATTTGCATAAGTTCCTCCACAAGTACTTGTGATTTGTGTCCATGTATTTGACCCAGATGGTCTGTACCCTACTGTGCCTGTTACTCCTGGGAGTGTTAATATAACAGCATTATCAAATGTTAGAGTCCCATCAGGTGATCCTACGGTGATGACTGTATCTCCGACGCTGAATCCAGCTGGTGCATTTCCTCCTGTTGGTGTACCTGATGTTGGTGCATCGATAACCCCGTTCCAACTAGCAGGACCAGTTACAAGAGTAGTTGCTGGAATTTCTACATCAGCAATAGTTGAATTAATAGTTATTTCAGGAAGTGTCCCTGTCATAACTGTTTCTCCCTCTACTGTAGCAGTGTCAACAAAGGCACTGACGTCGATTGTTGCATTTTCTGTTCCACCACTGTTTACAGTAACTGCTTGTGTTGGATTTGTTATGACAACTTCTGTAATTGTATCATTAATAGTGACTGCACCAGTTTCTGTATCAGGAACTGTTTGAGTGTCTTCAAGTGTAATGATTGATGCACTAGCAGCACTGATTGCCGATTCTAATGTTGTAGCAGTTTCTTTTACTTTAGTTGTAAAGGTGTAAGTAGTTGAAGCTGTTAATCCACTGAAAATTTCACTGTCTTGCCATGAGCCACTACCATTTCTAAATTGATTACCAGAGATAGTATTTAATGTGATATTTGTTGTAGTTTTACTTGCGAGAGTTGGTGCTGTAGGTGCTGAAGCGCCATCAGCCTTAGTAATTGTACCTGTGGGGTTACTTGTGATAGCACCAGTCCCAACTCCATCTTGTGCTGTGGTAGTGACTGTAATTGTTGAATTAATATCAGCTAATACTAATGTATAAGTTCCATTTGTAGCTCCATTAATAGACGAACCGCCTCTTTTCCATTGATATGTTGGTGTCCCCGCATTGGTTAATCCAGAAATATTTGCAGTTAATGTTTGTCCAAATTTTGTAGCTCCTGAAATTGTGACTGTTCCTGTAATATTTTTTATAACTCCGGCCATCCCAGATGTTGCTGTATTTTGTGCAGAAGTTACATCTGTTGTATTTGTAGCAGCATCAATATTTGTATCACCAGTTGTTTTGAATCCTGTTAAGGTTGTCCAATTTTCAGATGTGTAATTTCCTTCCGTATAAGTTCCAAGAGCAGTTGTCAGAGCACCATGTGCTGTTGTTTTCGCATTAGCTAGGTCTATATTTGTTGTAGTCATCCCTACGTTTATATACCAAGGGTCATGATCAATAGCACCAGTAACGTCATTAGCCGTTGTGATTTTAGTGGTAAAATCAGGACTTGCTTCTCCCCAATAGTTGTTTTCTGCAGTAATTAATGAAGCATTTTCATTTCTAAATGCTAATCCTGCTTTCAAAAATTTATTACCACTAACAGTTACTCCACTTACTCCACTTCCAATTCTTAAACCTTTAGAGCCCCAAGTATCGAATGTGTTACTTGAGATTGTAATTGTACCAATTGTACCAACTACATTAGGGTCTTCATTTGAGACAAAAGAGCTACCAACATTGTAGTCTGTTAGAAATGCTACCTGACTTCCGGTAGAACCATTAACTGTATTGTTTTTAAATATTAGATTATTAATACCAACAGCTTCACTAGACCAGAGAACATTTGTGTTGCCATAAGTTGGTGAATCAGAACGAGCAATAGTTATATTATTATAACTAACTTCTGAAGCGGTAACATCTTGTAAATCTATTCCATCGCCAGCATCATATACACCATTAGCACTATCATTAATTTGTATTGTGTTGCCATGTTCTACTTCACCAACCTTGCCTCCGATAAGCCAGCCAGAATGTGCTGTTGTTTTTACTGAATCTCCAGTGATACCAGATGAATATCCATCAACAATTATAGTAGTATCTTGCACTGTTAAATTATTAGAAGCAGTTCCTCCTCTTGTCCATCCATAAACCCAGATTCCTGGCTTGTTTGCTCCGACAGTATGAATTTTAAGATTTTTTATTGTAATTCCACTAGAAGTTTTAATTGCAATGCCAGTTCCATTTCCTGCAATAGTGGTTAAGTTTTGACCAGCACCAGAAATTGTAAGATTTGATTTGTTGAATATTTTTATATTTTCTGCATAGTTTCCCTCTGCGATGTTAACTGTACCACCAATGGCCACAGCATCAATACCACTTTGGATTGTGTTGTAACTATATCCTGAATGTCCGCAATCGCCAGTTCCACAAACCCATACAGTTGTGGGTGGTGTTGCGATGATGATATCTCTTCCAATAGATGGATCGCTACGATAGGCATTAGAAGTTACGGCAAATTCTCCGTGAGAACCTTGTGGCATACTACCGAAGAAATTCCATTTCCCATTACCGCCGGTGTAGCCTGGACCAGAGAGGTCTGACACGAAGTTACCTTCATTATCATATATAGAGATATCCACTGTACCATCCCAATTAGCCCATCCCGTCAGCGCGATTTGAGTTGCAGCCGGTGTCGTCCAATATGGCCAGTAAGAACCCACTATTGGTGTAAAACCAACGTCTTTTGTCCAAACGCCACCCGAGTAAGTTAGGGTATGAGTAGTGTTTGTTGGTTCAGCCGTAGCCTCACCTGACCAATAAACTATTTTTGTTCCATCTCCGTTAGATATAGGTTCGTATTCATAATAATCAGGTGTATTGGTTATGTTTGTGCGAGTGGTACCATCCCATGTAAACAAGTCAGCTCCCCTACTTTCCCCAACTCCAACGTCAAAAAACACGATAGTGGAATTACTGTTACCCAAAAAATCTGCATTATTAGCATCTAATGGTGCAATCGGTTGATAAATATATGAACGAGTAGCAGTTGAAAGATTGTATGCAATTATTTTATTTGGACCAGTATTGTGAACTTCAGCAAAACCAATAACAGTTCCGTCATCACTCCAAAAAGGGTTGGTGTACTCATATATATTTCCCGTTCCTGAATCTCCGGCAGAAATTCTTGTTTGTCCTGAGCCGTCGGCATTCATTAAGTATATTTCCCAACTTGTCCCTACTTGCTTCACAGCTACAATTTTAGTTCCATCAGGGCTAAAACCAGCTTGGCGATATTTGGTTCCATCGGGAGCATTTGTGATGTTGGTGTAATGATAATTTGGATTATTAAATGCTGTAATAGACGCTGTAAAGCTTGCTGTTACGCTCATGTTTGCCTGAATGTTTGTATCAGTACGTGAAGCTGTATTTACTCCATCACTCCAACTAGTGAAAGTGTATCCACTATTTGGGACAGCAGTCACCGCTGTTCCGCTTGCGCTAGCATTTACTGTTTGTGGGCTGGTACCTGTAATAGTACCTCCAGTTCCAGCTGTGTAAGTAAGGGTGTAAGAAGTATTACCACTACCATTATCTGCTGCTGTTGCTGGAAAAACTGCAGTTATGACTCCTGAGTTGACGCTATTTGTCGCAGTTGCTCCAGCTACAGTAAAGAAGTTTGAAGTTACTCCTGTTAATGTATAACTTGTTTTTGGTGTGATTGTAATTGTTGCTGTGTATACAGTACTTGCTGCAAAAGTTGAAGGACTTCCATTCCATGAAATCGTTGCTGTGTATTGTGTAGTATCAGCTATTGTTGCTGTTGGAGTTCCACCTGTTGCTGGTGCTGTTACTCCAGCAATAGCTGCTGTATTAATCGTTGTACCAGTTTCAAAAGTCGTGAAATGATCCGTCGTGAAAACGTATATACCTGAATTAAAACCACACCCGACACACACGGCACCGATTGCAGGATAGTTCGTGTCCCCAAACGGAATCACAGCATCATTGTTATTTTTAACTATAAGAGCTGGGGCACCACCGAGACTTGATAAACCATACATTGTAATTGTTGCTGGTAAACTTTTAAAAACAGATTCTGTTGTTCCAGATACATAAGTATTTAGACCAATTTTTGCATAAGCCGTACCGTTTCCTTGGATGTCTAGTTTATTTCCAGTTAACTTCAAATAATCAACAGTATTTTTATCTGTAAGATTTAACGGCCCAGCAAAAGATATTTTACCTAAGGCTGTGGAAGGTGTATTCACATCAGTTCTTTTTTCAAAATATAAATCTGTTGCAGCAGAAGGATTTGCTTGTTCACCCATATTTGTAACAACACCATTTCCAGAAGAAAGATCACTTGCGATAGAAGCTAAAGTAGGTGGAACAGATGGAGACCCTGTTCCTAATAATTGATCATGAGTCCAAGCAATTGCATTATTAAACCAGCCTTTGGTTGGGGCAGAAGTTGCACTCCATGTGATTCCATCAATTGTCGAAAGAGATTGTCCTGCACTAGGAAATCCAGTAAAATGAGGTTCAGAAGGTTCAGAAGAAATAGCAAATGTAGCATTTCCATATGACATAGCGTAAATAGTTGCTCCAGCATTCTTCAAAGACAAGAGAGTATTTAAAGAAGTTGAAAGAGTATTTGGAGTAAAAGTTAACAAACCTTTTGCTGGAATAATTCCAGAAAGAGTTGTAGAACCAGAACCAGGCCCTATTTCAGTTGTTTCAAACGTCCATGTTGTAGAGGAAAGATTTATATCACTATTTGTGGTATTCATAAGCTCTACCCACTGACTACCATCAAGTTTAAATTCACTAATCAAAATATCACCTTGAGAAAAGGCTTTTACTGTTGTATTGAGCACAAAAAATCCGCCGACTAGGAAAACGAGCGCGAATAGTATTGCGCTTAGAAACTTGAGATGAGATCTCATTTGTGTAAACATATATTTAATTTGTATTATTAATAATTAATAAAATAGGACTAAGAAAAACAAGAACATTTTCTCTATATGCTTATAGCCTACACCGAAACAGAATCCTGTCAAGGACCAAAAGGTGCATAAATTAATTCCCCTCTTGAGGGGTGGACTCTGTACTCAGAGGACGGGGTGGAAATACTTAGGCTTTAACTCTATTGCGGAGTATTTAGATTAGGCATTTTATCAGTATTTATTGGGGCAGTTACTGGTATAGATGGTATGGGATTTACGTTGGTTATTGTAGGAGTAGGTGTCTTAACTTTTGTAGTAGAGACGGGCATATTTAAAGGCATAGTAGCGGTAGCTGGCTTCCTTAGGAGACTATAAATTCCATAACTTCCACCTAAAAGTATCAATATAATTAACAATATTATCCATATAGACATAGGTCCACGGACGATAGCACCTACTTTTGCGGCACTAGCAGTAAGGGTATCTTTCAGTTTTTCTCTTCCTGAAAGTCCACTCTGGTTCTCATCTATAGGTATTGTACTAATAGTATTACTGGCTATTGGGCTTATTTCTAAAGCCTTACTTGTTACTGTCGTCTTGGTTGTAGTAATGGGTGGTGTAGTTTTGGCGGTTGTACTTGTTTTTGGAGGAGTGACTAATGTTGTCGTTTTACAACGATTTCCTATGTTTATATCGTAGTTATCACCTGATTTAAGTGCGCATCCGAAAAGCATAGGTTTTATATAGTCCGAACAACGAATACCAGTATTCATATCAAATATATCCCCTGATCCTGCTTTACATCCGACGAGTACTGTTTTTATGTTGTTAGTACAAGGTCTTCCTGTGTTTACATCATAAAGATCTCCGGACTTTGGTGCGCATCCGACAAGTACTATTGTAGATACTGATCCATCCTTATTGGTATTACTGACTGGAGATGATAATGAATAGGAAACGCCAAAAGATTTGACCGTAGTTGTTGCGGCTTCCCCTTTTGCTGTG
Source organism: Candidatus Nomurabacteria bacterium (assembly GCA_026395935.1). Taxonomy (GTDB): domain Bacteria; phylum Patescibacteriota; class Minisyncoccia; order Phycocordibacterales; family UBA9973; genus UBA8515. The sequence continues at coordinate 14,097 of JAPLXT010000044.1, forward strand.
TTCATAAAGAATCCACCGACAAAGAAAAGCATGGTGAATAAAATCGCCCCGATAAATTTGAGATTAGTTCTCATTTGTGTAAACATAAATTTTAATTCTCACATCTCGCAACCGGTGCGGACGGATTTGGTATTAATAATTGATAAAAATTAGTTTCTAAAAACAAGAACACATATACCCTAAGATTATACCGAATGGAAACTAAGTCAAATATTTAATTAAGAGCGAAACATAAATTGATATCTGTCAATAGATACTTTTTAAAAAAATAATTATACAAATTTTACATAGTGAAAATTTTATGTTGTTGTAATTTTTAATTTTATTTTAAGAGAAAAAGTTTACAAAAATTTATGCATAAAATTATAGATATATAAGTTGTCCTTTATAAAGGACATATCTATAAAGGACATTATATGGTGTCCTTTAGAAATATAGACTATATAACCCTATCTTTTATCCTGCTCTTGATAAATATGTAAATTTATGTTATTTTGTAGAAAATAAAAGAAATAGAATAATTTTTTAAATTTAATTTTTAAATTAAAACTATATTGTATGTACTACCCTGATCTTTCTAGTTTAAGAGGTCATACTCTTAAGCCATGCGATGTGTTAACAATTCATAACATGTTGCATATTGTTTGCTGTGATTCCTTAAGAAATTTGTATCAAGATGACGACCAAATTTTCAAAGATTTAGGAGTTGATAAGTATGAGTTTTGTTCTAAACATTATGCTCATCAATCTATTTCAGGAGAATTTCATTATTCTTTTCCGCTTTCCAAGGAAGATAATTTTATTGGTTTAACCAATCTTGTAATAGCTCTTATGGAGCTATCAGAAGAAAAGATCTTACAAGAAGAAAAAATGATGCAAATGATGAAGGAGTACCTTGAAAGTGAGGATCTTCTTTATAAGGAAGTTACAAGAAAAAAAGGATTGTTAGAAAGAATCTTTGGTTTCTAAAATAATTTTCTTATTAAAACAAAATAAAGGTAAAACCTGCTGAATAGTCAGCAGGTTTTCTTTTTTTATTTATTTAAGTAGTATAATCGTTTCTTTTCAGGTAATCGTTCTATAGAGTAGCGGAGCATAGTGCGAGGCATT
>JAPLXT010000124.1 GCA_026395935.1 Candidatus Nomurabacteria bacterium
ATATTTGCACCTGTACAATTTGTTGTACTCCAAGATAAAATTGAGGAATCGCCCTTATCTATTGTTGTAGAACTAGCTGTGAAGTTTGAAATGGAACAATTTAATATAATAGGTTGATTTACATTTACTGTCACTGTTTTAGTTTGAGCGACTCCAGAAAATCCATATGCTGTTAGTATATAGTTTGTCGTAACGGTAGGCCAGATAGATTGGTTGCCTGATGTAGGAATACTGTAGTTGAGGTTTGAAATAGTTGCAGATGTACAATTTGTAGTAACCCAAGAAAGACTTGAAGAGTCACCTTTATCTATTATTGTAGGATTGGCTGTGAAGCTTGAGATGGCACAATTGTCTACTGGCTGATTTACAGTTACGACAGTAGTTTTACTTTGAGCTACATTATTTGATCCATATGCAGTTAAGGTATAAGTTGTAGTAGATGTAGGATACACAAATTGTGAGCCTGATACATTTACACTTCCAATACCAGGAGAAATACTTACGGAATTACAGTTAGTTGTATTCCAAGATAGTACAGATGCACTACCTTTATCTATGGTTGATGGATTTGAATTGAAGTTTGAAATTGTACAATTTTCTACTGGTGGAGTTGTATTACTTACATGGAAACTTACAACGAGGGACCCTTGAGTTGCCCACCCTGGAGCTATAGAACCCAAGTTTAATCCACCAGAAAGAATTTCTGAACCAGATTGTCCGTTGGGAAGTGCTGTAAGTGTCTCACTTGTATTATTTGTATACCACTTAACATTATTGAAGGTTATTGTCTGAGCAGAAGAAAGGTTGGCTGTAACAGAACCTAAAGATAAACTACCTTGGTCTGAATTAATATTCCCAGAAAATTGTTTCGCAGTTGAAGATTGTCCGCCAATTGGAGCTGTTAAGGCAACAATTGTGTTGTTTGCAGTTGTTGTTCCTGTATTGTGATAATAAACTCTGATATTCAAAGTATCTCCTGCATCTGCAGAAACAGATGAAGAAGGCCAGCAAGGATAGGCATATCCTTCGTTGGTTGTAGCATTTGCTATGCTTATACTTCTGCAGTCATTTGATGCTCCATTCCAAGTGGAAGCAAATGCATTTTGTGCAGCAAAAAGCACAGCTAAACTAAAGATTCCGACGATTATTTTTTTCATATTATTTTTAATTATTATTAATAAATTTAACTTACAATTTTAAACCTTCAATTTCGAAGAATTAAAGACTTAAAAAAGTAAAGGAGAGAACTTATCGATCTCCTAACTTTTGTATTTGGCTGAAAAAGAACAGCTTATTTTGTCAAAGGTGCCCCACCTGGTCCTCCGGGTATAACAGGAGGGATAACTGGTGGAACAATTGGCTCTGGTGGAGTTTTAGGTGCTCCACCTGGAACACCAGAACTTCTGTGATGTTTTGAGAGAAGAACTCCCGCTACTATACCACCGAGTCCGATTGTTACACATCCAATTTGTACTCCAGTTCTTTGAAAGAAAGCTTTTTTAAAAACAACTGGCACTACAACCGGAATTGGTTGCGGATTGGATGGATACACTTTTTTGGGCGCTTGATATGTGCGCCAATCTGGTGCTGGATCTGGTTTGGGTTCTGGTTTTATCTCAATTTGAACAACATCGAGGCGACATTTCAGCAGGTTCATGCATCTGGTTTTAAAAATAACCAAACTACATTTACCATACTTGAACACACCAACCATACCGTCGAAACCAAAATCGGAATAAAATTTTACTTGATTCGAAATATTTCTTGAATTTTCAAATGAGTAATTTAAATTCCTTCTTTCATAAACCACATGATCAAGTGCTGAAAGGATTTTGTCCTCTCCTAGATACATGTTTTCACCAGCCTGAGCCAGACCATCATTCACAATAGATAAGAATTCTTTCCTCCAACTGGAAGAGAGTTCATTCTGACCCATTGCAAATCTTTTTACTTGGGAAATTGAATAATCGTTTTCCAAATAAGGCTGTATCGGAGGGTACAGCTGCCCTTTTGAAACTAACCAACCTAGGGTTAATATCAAAACAAACAAAAACTTTTTCATGTTTTACAAATTTTTAATTTTTAGTACTGTTGTATTTACCCCCTAAAAAGCCTTTAAAATTAAGAAGGAAATACAACAATACTAGAAACTGACATTTGTGTATATGATAGCATATTTGGTTATTATTGTCAACCCCATTTAGATATACAAAATGGAAGTATTTTTGAGTGTATTTTATATAAAAAAAGGGCCCTGAATTATATTAATCCAGGGTTTTTCCTCTTTTATATTGTTAAACAAAAAAAATGAAAATAAAATTACTTTGTTGGAGCATAAGAACCCTTAGAAGTCGGATAATTTTTTACATCGGCTCCTTTTTGTGTGGCTGTTGAATTTGTATTTACTGGTCCATCACTATCAACACGACCTGTCGCAGTTTTTACTGAAGGAATTTCAGCAGGATTTCCTGTTTTTTTAACCCAAAGCCTGTCGTCGTCAAACCCTTTAATTGTAGCTTCAGCCTCAACTTCTTTTCCTTTGAATATAATCTTTGCGTCATTTTTTAAAATAAACGATCCAGATTCTCCAATTGGATTAAGTTGAACATTAGGATTTTTTTGCTTCGCTTGATATTCGAGGAATCTAGCATAATCCTCCATCATGTAGTGGAGCCGGTAGGTTTCGTCATTTTTGTCGAACCAAAACGTCCCTTCAATCAAGGTACCATCTTGATCTCTTCTTAGGTCATACACACGCGAAGTTGTAAATGCAGGAATAATGCGTGTGAAATAATAAGTAGTATCTGAGCTCACAAGTCCTCCGTCTTTTACTTCAAGTTCTTTGTTTAAAGAAAGTTTACCCTTAAGAGTAATTTCAAATGTATTGTAAAAATACAACACATCTTCCTTTGTTAAGTTCTTTTTTAAAGACTCCCTCCACAAAACAAGGTTTTGGGGTTTTAGGTTGGTTGTTTGCTTGATTGAATCAGTAGGTGTTGTGGGTTGTTTTGTAAGTTTTTTTGTACTATTACAACCACTGATAGCAAAAAATGCTATCATTAAAATACCAAAAAATACAGTCCTGTTTTTCATTTTGATTATTATTTAAAAGGGTTTATAAAATGTTTTATTTACACCCCAGAATTGAGAAGCAAATAAAACATTTTAAAACCTGGCATTTGCCTACATAAAAGCATACTAGGCAAGAATTGTCAAGCATAGATATTAATCATTTATAAGTTATAATAGAAAAATATGAGTATTATATTTGACGACGAAAAGCAAAATAAAAATCTTGCTGATTTACAAAAACAAGAAGAGGAGGATCTAGTGCAAACATTAGCCGAAGCTCGCTATGGTATACCACCTGTCCACCTCGCTTCCATGCCTATTGAGAACGACGCCTTACGTTTAATTGATGAAGCTGAGGCTCGCAAAGAAGAAGTTGCGGCATTTAAACTTCTCGGTAAGGATGTTCATGTGGCTATGCGTTCTCCACAGCCAGACAAAATTGCAAATTGGACTAAATTTTTTAAAGATCGTGAATATATTCCCCATTTCTATATGGCGTCCCTTGCCAGTTTAGAAAAAGCATGGGAGAGATACAAAGAAATTTCTTATGCTGTTGAGACAAAATCTGGAAGTATGGCAATTTCTGGAGAAGCTCTTAAGAAATTAATAATGAATATTAAAAATGTAGAAGATATTAAAAAGGCAGTCCAAGATATTGAGAAGGATAATATTCACACTACTTCACACATACTCGAGATTGCCCTCGCTGGCGCAGTTGCTATTAATGCATCAGACATTCACTTTGAGCCAGAAGAGAATACTGTACGTCTACGTTTTCGTTTAGATGGAATTCTTCATGAAGTGATGGAGATTCCTCCTGCTGCACACAAATTTATTAATTCTAGAATAAAACTTATTTCGGGTCTTAAAATTACAGCAAATTCTATCGCTCAAGACGGACGTTTTAGTATTTGGCTCGACCAAGATGAGATTTCCCTTCGTGTTTCCCTTATTCCTGGAGCCTATGGTGAGTCTATTGTTATGCGTATTCTTAATCCTAAATCTATTCGCGTTAAACTTGAAGATATGGGTGTGGAGCCAAAATTGTATGATATTTTCTTAAAAGAAATCCATAAACCAAATGGTTTAATTCTTCTTACAGGACCTACTGGTTCTGGTAAAACGACGACTCTTTACTCTTTTCTTCAAAAGATTTATTCAACCGAGATTAAGATTATTACAATCGAAGACCCTATTGAGTATCACTTACCAGGAATTACCCAAACTCAAACAGATGCCGAGAAGGGTTATACTTTCTTGGAAGGCTTGCGCTCTGCCCTTCGTCAAGACCCAGATGTAATAATGGTGGGAGAAATCCGTGACGGCGAGACAGCCAAGATTGCTGTCGAGTCTGCCCTTACTGGTCACTTAGTCTTCTCTACCCTTCATACGAACAATGCTGCTGGTGTTATCCCCCGTCTCATTGACTTGGATGTTAATCCTAAAATTCTAGTTTCTGCCTTATCTTTATCTATCGCTCAACGTCTTGTTCGTAGACTTTGTGTTCATTGTAAAAAGGAGAGAGTTATAAAACCTGAAGAATTGGAATTAATAAATACAATGATTGCAAAAGCAAAATCTTATAATAAAGATTTTGCAGATTATGGGGTAGACCTGAGTAATCCATTTAAACTTTATGATCCAGTTGGTTGTCTAGAGTGCAACAACACCGGCTTCAAGGGACAAATAGGAATATTTGAAGCAATTTACAACGATGCAAAAATTGAAGACATAATAGTGAAAAATCCAAGTGAAAGAGAGATCAAAGAAGCTGCTCGCAACCAAGTCTCCCTCACTATTCAAGAAGATGGTATGGTAAAAATTTTAAAAGGTATTACTTCTTATGACGAAGTTGGAGGTGTTGTAGATTTCTACGAAGAATAGGAAATAAAAAAAATAGTTCTATTAGAGGGGCGTGCGCAAGGCTGTCGAGCCGAGCAATGAGGAAAATTTCAGTAGAAATTTATCCGGACCCTCTAATAGAACTATTTTTTGTTTTCCTTAAAACAATTCCTCAAAGAAAAAAACATAAATCTCTAAACAATCCTTTGAAAACATGCATTAACAAAGTAACATATGATTACAGGATGGTCCCAGTAAATATAAATATAAACCAGAGCGTCCTACGCACATATATAGAGCACGGGGCCGATTGCTTAGAGATTTATGTTCTCTTCACAAAAATGATGCTATAATTAACATATCAAAAACTTATAAAAAGAGTATAGCATATTCAGAATATAATGTCAAGCGATAAAACAACAAATAAAGATGGTAAAGAAGAGGGTTTTCTAGACCAAACATTACGCCCTTTGGTGTGGGAAGAATATATTGGTCAAGAAAACATTAAAGCCAACCTTAAAATCCTTCTTACTGCCGCCGAAGAGCGCAGTCACCCTGCTGAGCACATCCTTTTCTATGGCCCTCCAGGCCTTGGCAAGACCACCTTGGCGCACCTTATAGCCAAAGAGACAAGGAGACAGATCAAAATTACCTCGGGCCCTGCTATTGAAAAGGTCGGTGATCTTGCTTCTATACTTACAAACCTCGCACCTGGTGATATTGTCTTCATAGATGAGATTCATCGCTTGAATAAAATGGTGGAAGAAATTTTATATCCAGCCATGGAGTCAGGGGTCTTAGATATTATTATTGGTAAAGGTCCTTCTGCTCGCACTATTCAACTTGAACTTCCACCGTTTACATTAATAGCTGCGACAACTCGTATAGCCTTACTTTCCTCCCCTCTTCGTTCACGATTCTCTGGTGGAGTTTTCCGACTTGAATTTTATACTCACGAAGAGATAAAAAAGATTCTTGCTCGTTCAGCTAAAATATTAGGTGTAGAACTAGAAAGTGAAGCGTTAGATGAAATAGCCAAAAGATCTCGCTTCACTCCTCGTACTGCCAATTATTTCTTAAAGCGCTGTCGTGATTATGCCCAAGTTCATAAGCTTCCACTCTCTAAGGATGCTGTGAAGAAAGCTTTGGCCTTACTTGAAATAGATGAGATAGGGCTCTCTTCTTCAGATAGGAGAATTCTTGAAATTATAATAAATAAATTTAATGGTGGACCAGTAGGACTTAAAACTATTGCTGCCGCAACAAGCGAAGAAGAAGCTACTGTCGAAGAAGTTATAGAGCCTTACTTAATACAACTAGGACTCCTCGAGCGTACTAGCCGTGGCCGAACTGTTACAAAAAAGGGGTACGATCATTTGGGTTTTGATTTTAACACCCCTCAGTCGTAACCGACAGCTCCCCTTCGCAGGGGAGCAAGAATTCAGTTGCATTTTTCCTCCCCTGCGAAGGGGAGGTGCCAAAGGCGGAGGGGTGTATAATATTTATATGTATGAAGTCTTTAATAAATCAAAATTCAAAGAAAGGAGAAAGGGACTTAGAAAATCTTCTACTCTACAAGAATTTAAACTTTGGTTTTATTTAAAAAATAAAAATCTAGGAGTAAAATTCAGACGCCAGCAAAGTATTGGCCCTTATGTTGCAGATTTTTATTGTAAAGAGAAAAATTTAATTATTGAATTAGACGGTTCACAGCATATAGAAGCAAAAGAATACGACAAAGAAAGAGATTTATATTTACAAACTCTCGGTATCAAAGTTCTTCGTTTTTGGAATAATGAAATTGATACCAATCTTGAGGAAGTTTTAATAAAGATAAAAAATTATTAATAAGAACCCTTACCTGGAATAATATGACGAACACCACCGCGAGGGCTTTCTACGTCTCCTTTATAACGTGGAATCAAATGAATATGTAAATGATGGATTGTTCTTCCAGCTGCTTCACCATCATTAATTCCAATATTATACCCGTCAGGATTATATTTTCCTTGAATTAGTTTCTAGAAACAGGAATATTGTCCCATCTAGCATAACAGAAATTATTTTCAATTATTATTCTATTTTCAGAATTATCTTTATCACAAAATAAGCAGGTTGTATTTTCATTCATAGTCGCATTATATCATGATTTTAATGTGTTTGTGTTTTCCTCCCCTGCGAAGGGGAGGTGTCCGAAGGACGGAGGGGTGTATCTTGCTCCCCTGCGAAGGGGAGCTGGCACATAGTGCCTGAGGGGTGAATAGTATATAATTAACCCATGAGAATTCTATCAATTGACCCAGGTTTTGAAAGAGTTGGAATAGCTGTATTAGATAAAACAAATAAACCAAAACATGAATTGGTTTATTCGAATTGTTTTAAAACTTCCGCAAAAATTCCATTCCACGAAAGGCTTACTTTAATAGGAGAAGAAGTAGAAAGAATAATAAAAAAATATAAACCAGAAGCGCTTGCAATAGAGAAACTTTATTTTACTACAAATCAAAAAACTGTTATGGGTGTCTCAGAAGCTCGAGGGGTTATTATTTATAGTGCTTCACGTAACCACTTATCTATTTTTGAATATACTCCACCACAAATAAAGGTAGCTGTCACAGGTTATGGAAAATCCACAAAAGATGGAGTAATTTTAATGGTTAAAAAGCTAATAGATGTTAAAATTGAAGTGGTTTCTGATGATGAATTAGATGCTATCGCCATAGGATTAACATCTCTCGCTTGTGAGAAATTCAACTCTTTTTGTGATAAAAAGCAGGCTTAAGAGTTTTCCACAGTTGTGGGTATTGCAAAGAAAATAATATTTTGATACAACTAATAATTATAATGTATTTTAAATATTAATTATGAGTTATAAAGATGACGAAGAAGAGTTGGGCCCAGTTGATATAAAAGAGGACGAAATTGATATATTAGTCTCAGAGGATCTTGATGATCCACTAGACGATGAAATACTAGATGATGATTTGTTTACTGATGACGAAGAAGATTTAGAAGAATTTGTAGGGTTAGATGGTTCTGCTTATTAAAAAATAAATAAAAACAGCCAGATCTCTCTGGTTGTTTTTATTTTAAAGTTTTATTAAATTATAATTTTACAAAATCTTTTCTTCCCTATTTTATATACACCAGACCCTACAACTTCTCCTGTGGTAGTTGCTTTTTTGTTGTTCTCCATGTTTGTTACAGCCCCATTCTCTACTAGTCTTCTAAATTCACTTTTTGAGGTTACTATGCCATTTTTAATAAAAACATCTACAAGTAATTCATTTTTGTTTGCTTTTATTTCTTGGGCGTCTTCTGGTATTTCTTTTTTAGAAAAAGTTTTTTCCCAATTATCTTGTGCTTCTTTTGATTTTTTCTCATTATAAAAAATAGAAACAATTTCTTTAGCTAATCTCATTTTCAAATCTCTGGGATTAAAACTTTTATCCATAGCTTCTATTTCAGACATTGG
>JAPLXT010000023.1 GCA_026395935.1 Candidatus Nomurabacteria bacterium
AAATGTTTTATTCAAATAAATTCGGAATCTGTAAATACTAATTATAGTACTATTGATGTACTAGATGCTTTTGAAGGTAAAACTTATGCTACTTATATTGGTCATATTGTTTGCGATAATACATTTACGGGTAATACTAAAATTTGCCAATCAGATTCTGGAAATATTTGGTTCGATGGAAACAATGTCAGAAATCCATCTGATTACCGAGTTGGTTTTGGGGGTATAATTAATGGAGGTATTGGAGATACAAATACTCAAAAACAATTTTTAGAACATATTCATCCTTTTATGAATGATTAATAAAAAATATGTTAAAAATTATAAATTATAATACTATTCCAACAAAAGAAGCTCTTGATTTAAAAAAGGCTCTTGAGGATAGGGGAGTTCGTGTATACAAAGAATTAGATGATGGGCATAAACATATTGATTTAGCTATTCCAAAAGCAAAATTAAATTTAGAAATAGATGGTATTCAACATCTTACAAATCCAAACCAAATTGTTGCTGATTTAAATAGAGGTTATTATTCTCACAAGAATGGTTACAATACAATGCATATTCCGAATGAAATGATACGTTCACATTTAAATGAAATTTCAGATGCTTTGGCAGAAGCTTCTAAAATAAGAGAAAGAAAGATATATGTTCATTTGAATTAATTAAAAAAAATTATTATGAATTTTTTTGCTAAACTAGAAACTGAATACTTTGAAAATTATCTAAATCTTATAAAGACGACGATTGAAAATGATTCAAAAAAAATTGAGGAAAGATTTCAGGCCATTAAAGATAGTGGAGAAGAGCCTTTTACTACAGATGAAGGTTATGAGTATAATCCTTATGGAGAATTGGAAGATGAAATGTTTTCTTTGCAAGGGATGGAACAATTAATGTATAAAACATACCTAATAGGAATTCTTGTTTTTATTGAAGACCAAATTAATAATGTATGTACGTCAATAGAAAGAGAAGATAAATTAATCTTCTCCTACAAAGACTTGAAGGGTTCAGGTGTTAGTAGGTCTATAAAATATTTAGAAACTGTTATAAGAAAAGATTTTCTTGCTGATTTAGAAACTCGTAAGCATTTTGAAATAGCAAGAGAGATAAGAAATAGTCTGGTCCATCAAGATGGAAGAATAGACAAAGATTATATAAAAAAAATCGAAGCATATATTACAGAATATCCGAACATGCTTTCTATTGAGTATACATATAAAATTCAAATTACATATAATTATGCAAAAAGTTTAATTAATTTGAGCAAAAAGATAAATTCGGAGTTAGGTATTTACGATAAGTCATTCTGGAACTTAAACTAATTTAAACATTATTTTCCATCAAAAAGGTTCCAACGTCGACCCAGACGGCCAGCAAAAGAAAATTTCGCCTCGTGCGGAATTTTCGCTTGGAGAAGCACACGTTAGTGTGCGCCTAGGAATCGGAGACCTTGAGTATATCGAACGGAACGAAGTGAGTACGATACGAAAGGTGTACTGAACCTGTAAGGTTCGATAAGCGTACTCACGATCCTAGTCTCTCAGCTCGTTAGTTTAACTATATAGTACAAGATAATCTAGGTTCGATTACTAGGTTGTTTTCTGATATAATACATCTATGAAAGAAACAAGCCCGATAGAACAGAGAGATAATAGTAAAATTAGTGCTGATAGAGAAATATTTAAAAAGAATCTTTCGGATATTTTTGATAACAAAGAAACAAAGTTGATTCCTAGTATTGATGATTTTATTATTAAATCTGAAACTCTGCAAAAGGGTGGTTTAATATTTGATAAAGAAGGAATCATAAATGGATTAAAAGAATCTATCAATATTAAAGATAAGGAAGTTTTTATATCTCATTTATTAAAAGTCATGGAACCTATTTTAATATCAAGAATTACTCAAGCAACTGTCTACAGAAAAATAGAAAAAGAACTAGCAGAAAAATCAAGAACAGAACTAAAGGATGAACCAGGACATATATTCTTGAGTGAATTTTTATATTGTAATCTAGAAAAAGATGCAGCACGAATACACCTTGCGGCAGCATATGATTTTATAACAAAAGATAAAATTAATGATTTTAAAGAGGATATAGTAATTGGATTAAAAAAACTTGCAAAAATAATTGAACCGATGAAAAATATCGATAAGGTTGTTGCATCGTCTTGGATTATTGAAAAAAGTCCAAAACGCTTGAAAGAATTAGGATTCACTATTGAAGGAGAAATTTCTCAAGAAGAAAAAAATAAGCATTTCAATAATGACAGTAGGACAATATATAAAGCTTCAATAGACCGTGAAAAATTCGATGAGCTTTATTTAAATAAATAATTGTAAATTAGTCCTTGTTTTCTATTAAAAATGTTCGGATACTGTCCCAGGTCTCCAGCAAATTAGAAAACCAGCTTTCAGAGCGTGGTTTTCTTTTGCTGGGAGAAGCACACGTTAGTGTGCGCCTAGGAATCGGAGACCTTGAGTATATCGCACGGAGCGAAGCGAGTACGATACGAAAGGTATACTGAACCTGTAGGGTTCGATAAGTGTACTCACGATCCTAGTCTCTCAGCTAGGGTTTTTGACTACAATTTTGTTATAATTAACCCATGAAATTAATTCAACTAATCAACCCAGAGAATGTCTCAGAAGAAGAAGTTGCAAACTATAAAGTACGTGAAGCATCACGTGCTGTTGTTTCTGATAGTGAAGGCAAGATTGCACTTCTACATGTAAATAAGGAAAACTATTACAAATTGCCTGGCGGTGGATTAGAAGATGGAGAAGACAAAATGCTTGCTTTGAACAGAGAGTGCCTTGAAGAAATAGGTTGTAAAATCGAAGTGCTCGGAGAGGTTGGCACAACTATAGAAAACAGAAAGATGTTCGGACTCAAACAAATTTCATACTGCTTTTTAGCAAAGGTAGTGGGCGAAAAAGGAAAAACAGATTTCACAAAAAAAGAAATAGAAAAAGGTTTTGAAGTATTATGGCTCCCATATAATGAAGCTTTAAAGGTCCTCAAGGAAAGTATGGCGACCTCGAAAGAAGGAATGTTGTACATAGTTCCAAGAGATACAGCATTACTTGAAGAATCAAAAAGTCATTTTTAAACTATAGCCTCTACAAGAATTTCTTGTTATACTATCAGTATGGAAACATCTAAAACTGAGAAGTACTTTTTGTTCGCGCTTTTAGCAATAGTTCTATTTTTAACATTAGCAATTCTCTTCCCCTTCTTGACTGTATTTATTCTAGCAGCTTCTTTCGCTGTCGTCATGGATCCGGTGTATTTATGGATTAAAAAACATATAACGAGGAAAAGTGGTGGTCTCGCATCTCTAATTACAATAATCCTATTCCTTGTAGTATTGTGTGTTCCATTATTCTTTGTAGGGAGTACAATTTTCAATCAAGCACAGAATGCATATAGCTCCGTAGTTTCAAACGGCAGCACTGATACTCTAATACAAAAAATAGATTTTTCTGTAAATGAAATAATGCCAAAAGGTTTCCATTTCGACACTTACGGCAAGATTGCAAGCTTCACTTCTATGCTAGTAAGCAATATAGGAAACTTCTTTAGCTATACCCTTAATACAATACTGATGATTATCCTAATGATCTTCGCTATGTTTTATATTTTAAAAGATGGTGAGGAATGGAAAGAAGGATTAACAAGACTTTTACCCTTGTCAGAAAAAAATACAAAAGAAATACTTGTGAATCTTAGACATGGAGTAAATAGAGTTATAAAAGGTTCTTTCTTCATTGCTATTGTTCAGGGAACCCTCGCTTGGCTTGGCTTCTGGTTCTTTGGGGTTCCGAATCCAGCACTTTGGGGAGTTGTCGCAGGAATGACTTCTCTTGTACCAAATCTTGGAACATCTCTTGTAACAATACCTTCCATTCTTTTCCTTTACTTCACAGGACTACCTCTTCATGCATTAGGATTACTTCTCTGGGCAATGCTAATAGTCGGGACTATAGACAATTTATTATCCCCTTATATCATTTCAAGAAATACAGAGATACCTGCAATACTTACCCTTTTCTCAATATTAGGAGGAATCACACTCATGGGCCCCGTAGGAATATTAATAGGCCCACTCACTTTGAGTTTGCTTTACAGTCTAGTTGCTATTTATAGAAAAGAAATAAATTAAACGGACATACAAGATATA
>JAPLXT010000071.1 GCA_026395935.1 Candidatus Nomurabacteria bacterium
AATTGTCGTAAATCGTATATAATGTACACATGTATTATTTATATGTCTTAAAAAGTAAAAAGGACGATAATATCTATATTGGTTCAACTAATGATTTACGACGCAGGCTTTTAGAACACAATTCTGGTAAAAGCTTAGCCACTAAGGGTCGCTGTCCTTTTGAACTTAGATATTATGAAGCATATAATAATGAAAATGATGCTAGAAAAAGGGAACATTCTTTAAAAAAGGACGGCAGAGCATTGTCTCAACTTAAACTTAGAATAGAGAAAAGCCTGCAATAAAAATATGGGTGTGGAGGTAAAAATTCAGGGGTTAATTTATAAATATGTTATAATAAAATTATGAAAAGAGAGAATAAAAATAAAATAGTTATATATCAAAATTCATCTGGAGCGATAGAGCTCCGTGGGGATGTTAAAAATGAGACTATTTGGGCAAATCGTATGCAAATGGCAAAGATGTTTGGGGTTAACCCTCAAGCTATATCAAAGCATATTAATAATATTTATAAAGAAAATGAATTAAATGAAAAGGTAACTAGTTCCAAAATGGAACTAGTTCAAAATGAGTCTGGAAGAATAGTAAAAAGACAAATAGATATATATAATCTAGATATTTTAATAGCAGTTGGGTACAGAATTAGTTCTATTACGGGAACTAAATTCAGGCAATGGGCTACGAAAACCTTACGAGAGCATATTACGAAAGGTTATACTATAAATCGTAAACAAATAGCCAAGAATTATGAATCTTTCATGAAAGCCGTTTCTAATATAGAAAAGTTGCTTCCAGAGCATATAAATCTTGATCCAAAGGCTGTTATTGAACTTATAAAAGAATTTGCTAGTACTTGGGTATCACTCGATTCCTATGACAGAGAATCACTTCAGATAAAAGGAGTCACAAAGAAGAATGTTAAATTAACAGGAGGCGAATTAACTTCCGCAATTTCAAATCTTAAAGATGAATTGATTAAGAAAGGAGAAACTACAGATTTATTTGCGACAGAAAGGCAGAGGGATAGCGTGCAGGGGATTGTAGGGAACGTCATGCAGACTTTCGGAGGTAAACCGCTTTACGAAACGATTGAAGAAAAATCAGCCAATCTTTTGTATTTCATGGTGAAGAACCATCCTTTTATCGATGGGAATAAACGCTCAGGAGCCTTTGCTTTTATTTGGTTCGTGAGGAAAACGAAAGCAAAAGGTTTTAAGAATATAAACCCAGCCACCCTTACTGCCCTTACTTTATTTATTGCTGAAAGCCATCCTAAAAATAAAGAACAAATGATTGCTTTAATAACGCAATTATTGATGTAAATGGTATTTATAGGTAAGTGGGGGTGGGGATAACCATGCCTCCACACCTACTTTTTAGACTTTCAAAATGTTTCGACTTAATGTCGAAACCTCTAAAAAGTAGGTTGTGGGGGTTGCAATGATATTACCACATCTGGTATAATGTATTTACTAATTCTAAATTGAATTTTTGTTTTTGTGTTCTGTTATTAATGTCGAGTTTTATTTATTATTAACTATCTATATAAATTTTATTTATTAGATAAAACTTATGAAATTAAATTTAAAAAATGTTTTTCTTTCAGTCGGAATTTTTGTATTTGCTTTAGCGTTATTTGCAGGTAAAGCAGAAGCGGTAACTATCACTTCAGCTGGTAGTGGTCCTTGGAATACTCCAGGTACTTGGGTTGGAGGTG
>JAPLXT010000117.1 GCA_026395935.1 Candidatus Nomurabacteria bacterium
TTGCTGATTCTTTAGATATCTCTATTTTATTTTGAATAAACTTTTCGGCTATTAAAGTAGAAGCAGAACCTACAAGCTCTATTTGGACTTTCGCATTGGGGAATTTATCAGCTTCATTTATCTTTCTATGGTCAATTATCTCAATAACTTTTTCTGGAGTAACTTTCCCATCAAGCCCACTCAGTTCGCTTGAATCAACTAAAATTACTTTTTCAAAATTATCTGTATTATCAATTTGTTTTGGGTATGATATATTAAATCTATCTAAAATATATTTAGCTTCATCATGGGGGACACCAATAGTGCCAACAGTTGTATTCTCGCCTATCTTGTTTAAATACTCAGAATAAGCAATGGCTCCTGCAACTGCATCAATGTCTGGACTCACATATCCTGTAATAAGTACTGGCTTCATAATTATTTACTTGGTTTAATTAAAATTTCTTGTTCAATCTTTTCAAATCTCTCCATTTCCACTCCATCAACTACAACATTCCCTAAGAACATCTCTTTAGGACGAGCCCAAGATACTCCATCTTCTAAATGTATATAAATAACCATCGGTTCTTGTGTCTCACTGTGAAAGCACTCCCCAATAACTTTCGCTTTAGTTCCCTTATAATGCTTATATACTGCTCCGATTTCTAATTTTTTCATATATTTATTTTAACTTCTTAATAATCTTCATAAACAAATCATTTCTTTCGTATTCATTATTAAACATTCCAAAAGAAGCAAATGCGGGAGAGAAAAGAATTATATCACCTTTCTTAGCTTCCGCTAAAGCACTCTTTACTATATCATTCAAATCTCTCCCAACTTCATTCTTAATTTGAATTTCATAATTACTATTTAATCTATTTGTCCCTGTCCCAGGAATCATCACTACGCTCTTACAATTCTCATTTACAATTTTTACAAAATTTTCTAATGAAAGCCCTTTATCAGCTCCACCACAAATTAAAATTATATTTTTCTTTTTACTTTTTAATGCTTCTATGCCAGCGATTGTGGCTTCTGGTGTTGTCGCATTATTATCATTATAGATTTTTATGCCTTTATAAGTTTTAAGCAATTGAAGTCTACCTTCCAATCCTTCAAATTTTGACACAACTTTTTTAATTTTAGCTTCTGGAATTCCTAATACTTCTGCAACTTTTACTGCACAAGCTAGATTATTCCTATGGTGATCCCCTTTTACATTGAACTTCCAAGTATCAACATTTTTTTTGTCTACAACAATCAATTTACTATTTATATATTCTTTCTTTATCCACTTCTTCATATCTGGCAAGATTATTAATGTATCATCTTTCTTTTGAAATTTAAAAATATTTGTTTTATCTCCAAAATACTTATCCATGTCATCTTTATAATAATTCATATGATCAGGCATGAAAGTCGTGAAAACAGAAATATGTGGAGAAAGTTTTGCCTCCCCAAACCCTTGCAGTTGCCAAGAATCAAGCTCGCAAACTAGTATATCTCCATCTTTTACTTTTTTAAGTAACGGCAAAGTAGCAACTCCGCGAAGATTTCCCCCAATATATACATTCTTTTTCAAAAACTTTTCATTTGCTTTAAGAATTTCATATATAAGAGTCGTAGTCATCGATTTGCCTCTTGTACCAGTTACTCCTATTATCATTATACTTGGTGCAGTTTTTGCAAAAAGAGAAACATCCATCTCAACTGGAATATTATTTTTCTTTGCCTCTTTTATATAAATAGAATCAAGAGGCACGCCAGCAGCTTTCATAATCATGTCCCTACCACGGAAATCTTCTAATCGGTGTTCGCCTAATACAAATTTAATATCTGGAAATTTCTCAAGTGCTTTAAGCGACGTCGTGAGCTTTTCATTTTTTTTCAAATCCGTGACTATCAAGTCCGCCCCACATTCAGCCAAGAATTTGGTATACCCAATCCCCCTCCCCAAAAGCCCCAACCCCATAATGGTAATTTTCTTGCCCTTAAATTGTTGTTTATAATTTTGCATATTAATTAAATTCCTGCTGATAACACTTCTCGCAGTATACTATTTCAGGACGACTTGGTGAATATGGTGTATTTATATCTAAACCACATTTATCACAAATCCTATCATATAATAATGGTTTATTAGTCCTATTAAATCTGCGATTATGTCTACATTTTGGGCAAGAGTGCGGAACTGGTTGATTAATTTTTTCAAGTAATTCAATTTCAATCTCATTAATATTATATGCCTTATCACAAGTACTACATTGTATAACTTCCTGTTTTATTGTTTCTGATATATCACTAAATGTTTGAGGTAATGATTCTTCATTACAAGTAACATAATATATTTGTTTAGGAATATCACACCAGTTATAATCTGATGCTAGAACTTCTATTTTAGAAAGTGGATTATATTCATAAGCCATAGTTTCACTATACCCATATGGAGACAATTCTGGTGGTAAAAATTCTCCATAAGTGTAAATATGCCCCACTTTAGATTTCCAAGGATTAGCTTTCATATCAGTAATAATTTTTTCTTTTAATTTAAAATATTCTTCTTTTGTATATTGTTTATTTAAAATACAATATTGTTTTCTTTTTAAATTTACACAACCAAAACAATCCTTTCCTTGCACGCAATAAAAAGAATATTCTATGTTTTGTGCATTGGGCCAACATTCAGCACAGAATTTATTATTATAAGCTCCTTCACCAACTATATAACATTCATAAAGCAAAGAAGAATCCCTTCCCCAGCCAGTATAATCATAACAATCTTTTGCTCCTTTAATTGATAAATATTGAGCATATCTACAATCTTCTGCTCCAGAAACAAGAAAAGAATTTCTAGTATTTTTAGATTCATATACATATTCTCCTGTAACATTAATATTTAGACTATTTCCATGATAAGATCGTTTGGGGTTTTTAATCCAAAATTTTTCAGATTGCTCTTTTAATTTTTGTTGATTATCATATGAATCAAGATTTAATTTTTTTATTTTTTCAAAATACTCATCTTTTGTATATTTAATATTTTCAATATAATAATTTTTATTTCTTAAATTTACACAACCAACGCAATCTGTACATCCATAACATGATTGGCAAAAAAAACAGTTTACACAACTATCTAATTCTTCACTCCATGTACAGTTATAACATTTATAAATTCCAACACATTCATAACACAACTCTGATTCCCTAGCCCTATAACAATCAAGGCAATCTTTATTTTTATAAGTCAAGACTGTATAGGCACAATGTTCATCATAACCAGCGTAAATAGTCATAAAACAATTTTTTTGGTAAGAAGCATTATTTGTATATTTTGTATTAACAAGAGATGGATATAAAGATTCAAGAGCTACAAAAATAGATTTCTTTCGGAGCTCTATTAATTGTTCAAAGAATGGTCGACTAGGATCATAATCTATACCATATTCTGTACCATCCCAATTATCTTTCCACCAACATGGATTACAATACATTTTACTTTCTCCATCAGGAGGATAAAGAGCAATAGAAATCTCGCCGCATGAATCACAAGGTTTTTTATAAAATGTTGAAAGATTACCAAACAACATTCTTCTTATCATCCTACAATATGGACAAAATGTAGGAGGAGGAACTTTTATCTTTTCATAAAATGAAAAATCATCAGATTCAATAACGAAATCTTTTTTGCAATTCTGACATATTCTATTTTCTTCTTTATGTTCCATTTTTTAAGCTATTCTACAATTCTATAGAATTGTAGAATAGATATTATTTTAAATTCTTTTGTAATTCTTCCATATCATCAAAATGAGTTTTAATTCCATTTACTTCTTGATAGTTCTCATGGCCCTTACCGGCGATAAGAATAAAGTCGCCAGGGTTGGCAAGATTGCAAGCCTTTTCAATAGCATCATATCTGTCTACTAATATATAAACCTTACCTTCAAAATATAATCCTTCTATACCTTTCTTCATTTCTTCAAGTATGGCCTCAGGCTTCTCAGTGCGTGGATTGTCTGATGTAAGTATAAGCACATCACTCAAGTCGTAGCCAATCTTTGCCATTATCGGACGCTTACTTCTATCACGATCTCCACCACAACCAACGATGGCAATGACCTTTCCATTCTTCTTCATTTCATTTACAGTTTTCAATACATTCTCGAGAGCATCTGGGGTATGAGCATAATCAACTATGCCAGTCACTCCACTTTTTGACTTTATATATTGGAATCTTCCGGGAACTGCTTCTAGTGTTTTAATAATTTCTTTTACTTTATTTGCCTCCTGCCCCAAGATGATAGCAGTAGCATATACCCCCAATATATTGTAAGCATTAAATTCTCCTATTAGTTTCGTTTCAAGTCTTTCTGTGAAGTCTGCTTCTTTCTTCAAACTTAAAGTATACTTCCGAGCAAGAGTTGTACTTAGCATATAAAATCCTTTTTCATCATCTATATTTGCAATTGCAAAACCTGTAGCTGGTAGAGAATCAAAAAAACTTTTCTTTGCATCACAATAATTCTCAATAGTCTTGTGATAATCTAAGTGATCTAATGTAAGATTGGTAAATATTCCTCCTACGAAAGAAAGTCCAGCAATTCGCTTCTCGCTTACTGCATGTGAAGAAACTTCCATAAAACAATATTCACAACCGTTGTCTACCATTCGAGCTAATAATTCATTTAAAGTCACAGGGTCAGGCGTAGTTCGGAGGGCTTCATATGAACTATCATTTATTTTATTCACAACTGTACCGATCATCCCTGCTTTATAACCAAGGTCTCTGAAAAGCTGATGGAGAAGTGTCGCTGTGGTCGTCTTGCCATTTGTACCGGTCACACCTATTAACTTCAATTTACGAGATGGATTGTCATAGAAGTTACTTGTGATTATACCTATAGCACTGTGCGTATCTGCGACTTTAATATAAGTGACACCAGGTTTAAATTCTTCTATATCTTTCTCGTGGACTATCGCCGTTGCTCCTTTCTCTATAACTTCATTTATAAATGAATGCCCGTCAAGCACATTGCCAGCAAGCGCCACAAAAACTGAACGCGATTCAATATTTTTTGAATTAAGTGAAGGAGAAGTTACCAGAGCTTCAAGATTTCCATGGCTCTCTAGTATTTTTACATCTTCTAATAATTCACTTAATATTTTCATATATTATTTGTTTAATTTTTTAAAATATAAAATTGCCTTTTCAATATCTTCATGAACTTTTTCTATCGTCTGATTACCATTTATCTTTTTTAGAATTTTCAAATCATCAAAATATTTTATAGTTTTACTAACTTGAGTATTATGAACTTTAATTCTTTCTTTTAATATATTTTTTGCATCTAATATTTTATAAACTTCTTTTATATTTTTATCAGCCATTCTTAATAATGATCTTTTTTGAACTTCTTTTTCTGGAAGAGTAATACAAATAACAAAAATATTTTGATTGTTTTCTTTTAATAATTTTCTAACCAACTGAGCTTCTGGCTTAAGTCTAGGCCCACCAATAAATATTAAGTCTTTATTTTTAGATTTATTTTTAATTTGTTTAATAAGAAACTTTTTCATCAAAAACATAGGTAATGCCTTACCTTTTCCTGCTGTTCTCCTTGCCCAATCTCCATCACTACTTTTTTCTTTTAATAAATTTCGAGTATAAAGACCTGTACCAACAGGCTGTAGATTATATTTTTCTTTCAATAAATTAGCTTGCGTATCTTTACCTGAAGTCCAGACTCCCATTATTGCTAAATTAAACCCTAATCGTTCTTTTTTCATATATACTTCCATTCTAACATAAATGATAGTCAAATAAAAACCCTTATGATATAGTGCTAAGATGAAAGTTTTAGCCATAGAAACATCGTGTGATGATACAGGAATAAGTATATTGGAAGTCAAAAAATCTGGTAAAAATGATATCTTTAAGATTTTAGCCAATAATACAAATTCACAAGTTAAAATCCATAGAGAATTTGGAGGAGTTTTCCCTATGATGGCAAAAAGAGAGCACCAGAAAAATTTACCAATAGTTCTAGACGAGACGCTTAAGCAAGCTAAAATTAAAATGGAGAAAATCGACGTTATCGCCGTCACATACGGACCAGGACTCGAGCCAGCTCTCTGGACTGGAATAGTCTTCGCAAAAGAACTATCCCTAAAATATAAAATCCCAATAATAAAAGTGAACCATATGGAAGGACACATTTTCTCTATATTTCCTAAGAAGGGTAAAACTTTCACTATCAATTCTGGCGAAAAGATATTTCCAATGCTCTCACTTTTAGTTTCCGGTGGACATACTGAATTCATCTTAGTGAAAGATTGGCACAAATACAAAAAGATCGGACAGACTCGCGACGACGCAGCTGGAGAAGCTTTTGACAAGGTGGCTCGTATGCTTGGACTGCAATATCCGGGAGGACCAGAGATTTCCAAAATGGCGAGTGAAGAGCGGAAAAAGAATTTAATTCCCCTCCCCCTTACCAAGGGGGAGGCTGGGAGGGGGTTCCCAGAAATTAAGAACCCCTCCTCAATCCTCCCCTTAGTAAGGGGAGGAGGAATTCAAATACAACTCCCCCGCCCTATGATTCATTCTAAAGATTATGACTTTTCATTTTCTGGGTTGAAAACTGCAGTACTGTACCTAATACGAGATTTGAAAGAGAAAAATGCAAAAGTATTAGACAACATAAATATTAAACAAAAAATAGCTTGTGAATTTGAAGATGCAGTTGTTGAGACTTTGGTTTATAAAACAATCAAAGCTATTAAGCAATACAAAATCAAAACTCTAATAGTAGGAGGTGGAGTTTCCGCAAATACTCACTTACAAGAAGTAATGAAAAATGAAATTAAAAAACTAAGGAAGTCCGACTTCCTTAATATTAAAACCCACTTCCCTATCAAAAGTCTCACAGGCGACAACGCCCTCATGATAGGAATCGCGGGATATTATGAAAGCAGAAACAAAAAGTTTGTAAAAAATTTAAAATCTCTAAAAGCTCAAGGAAATTTATCTTTATAGTAAAATATGTTATATTCTATATATATGAATGAGCCCAATATAGACCCAAAACTATTAAAACCATACGACCCGAAAGAAACGGAAAATCGTATATATAAAATATGGGAAGAAAGTGGATTCTTTAATCCGGATATTTGTATTGAGAAAGGAGTAACTGATAAAGACGCAGAAACCTTTTCTATGGTTCTACCTCCTCCAAACGTTACAGGAACTTTACATCTAGGCCACGCCGCAACTTTAACTATTGAAGACATAATGACCCGTTTTGCTCGTATGCAAGGCAAACGTACTCTCTGGCTCCCAGGGACTGATCACGCTGCAATCGCTACACAATCTAAAGTAGAAAAAATATTGGAAAAAGAAGAAGGTAAAAGAAAAACAGATTTAGGAAGAGAAGAATTCTTAAAACGAGTAGAAAAATTTGCACAAGAAAGTCACGATACAATAGTAACCCAATCCAAAAAAATGGGTGCATCTTTAGACTGGTCTCGTGAAGCTTATACATTAGATGACAAAAGAAATTTTGCAGTACGAACAGCATTTAAAAAAATGTATGATGATGGTCTTATATACCGTGGACACAGAATAGTAAACTGGGACCCAAAAGGTCAAACAGTTATTTCTGATGATGAAATAGTATACAAAGAAGAAAAAACAAAATTCTATTATCTTAAATATGGACCTTTTATTATAGGTACCGCTCGTCCAGAAACTAAATTTGGGGACAAATATGTAGTAATGCATCCAAATGATAAAAGGTACAAGGAGTACAAAGATGGACAGACAATAAATCTTGAATGGATAAATGGACCTATAACTGCAACTATTATAAAAGATGAAAGTATAGATATGGAATTCGGAACTGGAGTTATGACCATTACTCCATGGCACTCAAATGTAGACTTTGAAATTGCTGAACGACATCATTTAGACAAAGAACAAATTATAGACAAGTATGGTAAATTACTTCCTATCGCAGGAGAATTTAGTGGTATAAAAATAAAAGATGCTAGAGAAAAAATAATAGTAAAACTAGAATCAAAGGGTCTTGTAGATAAAATTGAAGATTATGTTCACAACATAGCTACTGCTGAAAGGTCTGAAGCTTTCATAGAACCACAAATAATGAATCAATGGTTTATAAATGTAAACAAACCCATCAAAGATCGCGAAAATAAAAGCTTAAAAGAATTAATGCTGGAAGCTGTACAAAACAAGGGAATAAATATTATTCCAGATCGTTTTGAAAAGGTTTACTATAACTGGATAGAAAATCTACATGACTGGTGTATTTCCCGTCAAATATGGTATGGGCATAGAATACCTGTTTGGTATAAAGAAAAAGAAATATATTGTGATATAGAAGAACCAAAAGAAACTGGTTGGGAGCAAGATTCTGATACACTTGATACTTGGTTCTCTTCAGGACTTTGGACATTCTCTACTCTTGGATGGCCTGACCTAAATTCGTCTGATTTCAAAAAATATCACCCAACAAATATGCTTGAAACTGGATACGATATATTATTCTTCTGGATTGCTCGTATGATACTTATGAGTACTTACTTATTAGGAGTTGTACCATTTAAAAATGTATACCTACATGGTCTTGTCCGAGATGCCCAAGGACGAAAAATGAGTAAATCTCTTGGTAATTCTCTTGACCCCATAGATTTAGCCCAAAAGTATGGAACTGACGCTGTTCGTATGTCTCTTATTATCGGCACAGGTCCAGGTAATGATACAAAAATGTCTGAAGATAAAATACGAGCATACAAAAACTATGCAAATAAACTCTGGAATATAACTCGCTTTATTTTAAGTAATACTGAAAATATAAAGTATATTGAAAAATTTGAAAATTACGTAGAAAGAGAAAAAATATTAATAGAAGAAAGAGATAATATAATAAAAGATATTACTAAAGAAATGGAAGAATACAAATTTTATCTTGTTGGGGAAAAAATATATCACTATACTTGGTCTCGACTTGCAGACATTATAATAGAAGAAAGTAAAGATATATTACAAAATGGTAGTGAGGAAGATAAAAATTCTCGTGCAGAGTTCCTACTAGATACATTGACTAAAATATTGAAAGTTCTTCACCCTTTCATGCCTTTCGTAACTGAAGAAATCTGGAGTATACTACACATAGATAATAAGAAATTATTAATGGTAGAGAAATGGCCAGAATAATCAATAAATAATATGGACACATTATTAAGTAATCTAAGTACAATCCCATACGCAATATTAGTAGGAGTGGTACCAGCTTTATTATGGTTATGGTTTTGGATGTATCAGGAAGATAGAGATGACCCTGAACCAATAATTCTTGTTATTGTAGCTTTTATATTAGGAGCAATCCTTGTCCTCGTAGCTATGTGGATGGAGAAATTTTCAATAAATTTTGTTAAAGATAATACCATGCAAATAATAGTTTGGGCTGGAATAGAAGAAATACTTAAACTAATTGGAGTCTCACTTATGATTTTTGGTAACAATATAATAAGAAGGCCTATAGACTATCCAATGTATTTCATTGCTACAGCACTTGGCTTTGCCGCTTTTGAAAATGTTCTCTATCTCATCAAACCAATGAGTGCCAGTAATACTGTAGTGGGAATGTTAACTGGCAACTTGCGATTCCTCGGATCTACCCTTTTACACGCTATCGCAAGCTCAATGCTAGGAATTGCCTTGGGATTATCATTTTATTTAAAACAATACAGGGTATTTTACTTATTGATAGGAATAATTTGTGCTATAATATTGCATAGTGTTTTCAATTTTTTTATAATGAAAGGAAATGGAGGAAATTTTCTTTCTGTTTTTGGGTTCTTATGGGTCGTCGCAATTATTAACATTCTTATATTTGAGAAATTAAAACGTATGACGATAGTTCAAGCTGTCTCATAAATATATATCATGAAAAAAAGATCATTTTTAGAGCGTCTTACAGGAAGTATTCGTTTAGAAGATCAAGAGGAAGAAGAACAAAATGAATCCTCTTCTAATTCTATTAAAAAAATAAACCTAAATGTCAGAGATACAGAAAAATTAGTAAATAAAGAAAAAGATTCTAAGTGGGATGAAGATCAAGAAGCAGAGCTCACTATAGACTTATATCAAACAAATAGTGAAATCATCGTTCAAGCTATGATAGCAGGAGTACATCCAGACAATTTAACCATAAATATAACGAGAGATTCTATAACTATTCAAGGCAAAAGAGAGGAGAATCAATCAATCAGTAGAGAAAATTATTTTGTTCAAGAACTTTTCTGGGGAACATTTTCAAGAACTATTGCATTACCTGAAGAAGTTAATCCAGAAGAAGCTGAAGCTATTGAGAA
>JAPLXT010000060.1 GCA_026395935.1 Candidatus Nomurabacteria bacterium
AATTATGTTAGACCTCAAAACGATGAAGTCGGCATTGGACCAGCTTGAGCAAGAGCGCAAAATCCCTCGAGAGAAGATTGTTGACGCTATAGAGCAAGCCCTGGCCGCCGCTTATAAGAAAGATTATGGTAAAAAAGGCCAGATCATACGTGCAAAGATAGATTTAGAGACAGGAACGATGGAATTTAATCAAATTAAGATCGCTGTTGATGAATCTCTAGTGCGAATGACAAAAGAAGATGATGAAGAGGAAGAAATTGCTGAAGATGATGATCGTGTCCGATTTAATGAAGAACATCACATTCTCCTCGAAGATGCAAAAAAAATAAAAAGTGATGTACAGCTTAAAGAAGAAATAGTATTCCCTCTTGAAAACCAAAGTGACTACGGCCGTATCGCGGCTCAGACTGCGAAGCAGGTCATCATTCAAAAAATTCGTGAAGCAGAGAGAACTGCAATCGTAGATGAATACGGCAGTAAAGAAGGTGAAATTATAAATGGAATAGTTCAAAAAGTTGATCGTGGAATAGTTTATATAGATTTTAACCGTGCTACAGGCATAATACTTCCAGAGGAACAAATCCCTGGGGAATTTTACCGACACGGAGAGAGAATAAAAGCTTATCTTTACTCTATAGAGGAAACTCCTCGTGGGGTGAATCTAAAACTTTCTCGTACTCATCCACAACTTATAGAAGGACTTTTCGCAATGGAAGCTCCAGAAATAGCAAGTGGTGTAGTTGAGATCAAAGCTATCGCTCGTGAAGCTGGTGCCCGTTCTAAAATTGCTGTTTACTCCAATGATGAGCACGTAGATCCAGTAGGATCTTGTGTTGGCCAGAAAGGATCACGCGTCACAACAGTCATGAGTGAATTAAATGGTGAGAAGATAGATATTATTCCTTGGTCAGCAGATCCAGTAGCATATATATCAAGTGCTATTTCTCCAGCAACTGTTCTCAAAATAGAAGTCTCAGCAGAAGAACACAAAGCAACAGTAGAAGTAGCAATGGAACAACTTTCCCTCGCAATCGGAAAGGGTGGACAAAATGTCCGTCTCGCTGCTAAACTTACTGGATGGAGAATAGATATAAAAGGTATGGAAGCATTGGGAATAAAGAATAGTGATGGTTTAAGTGAAGATGATATACTAGATGGTGGCATCGTAGATGATGGTACAGAAGATAAGTAAATAATTATTAATTAATAAAAAATAAGTTATATGAATCCATTTATTATTTTTGCTCTTATAAGTTCTATAATTGCAATATTATACGGTTTGTTTTTAATTAGAGTTGTTCTTAAAAAAGGTACAGGAGATGCAAAGATGCAAGCGATTGCAAAAGCTATCCAAGAAGGTGCAAGTGCTTACCTTAATCGCCAATACAAAACTATTGGAGTTATAGCTGTTATTCTTTTCCTTGTGATTGGTCTCGTACCAATGCTCGGATGGATGATGGCATTTAGTTTCATTTTCGGAGCTATTCTTTCTGCTCTTGCAGGATACATCGGTATGAACGTCTCAGTTCGTGCAAATGTCCGTACAACAGAAGAAGCAAAGAAAGGATTAAAAGAAGCACTTAGTCTTGCTTTCAAAGGAGGAACTGTTACAGGTTTACTCGTTGTTGGTCTCGCTCTTCTAGGTGTCACAACTTTCTACATTATTGCGGAGAAAATTTTTGGTGCAGGATCCGCTTCTGCAGTAAAGTCATTAATTGGACTTTCATTCGGAGCAAGTTTGATCTCAATCTTTGCTCGTTTGGGTGGAGGTATATTTACAAAGGCCGCTGACGTAGGTGCAGACCTCGTCGGTAAAGTAGAAGCTGGTATTCCAGAAGATGATCCTCGTAATCCTGCAGTTATCGCCGACAACGTTGGTGATAACGTCGGAGACTGTGCAGGAATGGCCGCAGACTTATTCGAAACATATGCAGTGACTTCAGTAGCAACCATGCTTCTAGGTTCACTTATGTTCGTAGGTTTCGGTAATGCAATCTTGTTCCCTCTCGCAATTGGTGGAGTAGCAATACTTTCTTCAATCATTGGTACATGGTTCGTCCGTCTTTCAAAAAACAATAAT
>JAPLXT010000025.1 GCA_026395935.1 Candidatus Nomurabacteria bacterium
ATCAGAAAGGAATTGCCCAAGCTTGTTCACAAGAGGAATAATAGCATCTGTATCAAACTTCTCAGACCAGTCGGCGAATTCTATAGCCCAGAATCTTTTTACCATGTCGTCTTGTATATACTCCACAACTTTCTGACGATAATTTCTGTCTGTCAGCATGCTTATCATTCCACGCATCGTTGCATAAGGGTAATCGAGAAGGGCGAGAACCGTAAAGCGGAAAACGTGCTCCAAACGTGGAGTCCAGTTCGCCCCTATTTGTTTTCGTATAACTTCTATCAAAACTTGAGTGAGTTGATGTTTGAAAGTTGGGTCAATATTAGCCAATGGATTGAACGATGATGGGAAATCAATATCTCCCGGATCAATAACACAAACATCTTCAATGCGATCTTCGGGGATAAAGTTTAAAATGTCATCAATAAGCTCGCCGTGTGGGTCTATAACACAGACCCCATGACCGTAAGCTATATCCTGACGAATCATTAATTCTTGAAGCTTAGATTTACCGACACCTGACTTGCCGATGATATACATGTGACGTCTACGATCAATACGCTTGATACCAAATACAAATCTCTTCTCTTCTAGAGAAGCAACATAATTCGTGCGACCGATAAAAGCTACATCACTTGGGTCTACTCTACCCAATGTTGGTAGGTCTGGTGGTGGTGGAGCATACTTAATAATCTGAATTTTGTTTGTTTTGTTTAGGGCCATATAACTATACTTCTATTGTACCAAATTAAAAGAAAAAGTATAATAGATATTATGGATGAAATAAAAGAGAATAAATCTTTTCTAAAAGAAGGAGAGGAATATATAGAGAAGTTAGGCCCTGGACTTATAACTGGAGCAGCAGATGATGATCCTTCTGGCATCGCTACATACTCTCAGACAGGAGCACAATATGGAACAAGCTTGATATGGCTTGCGGCTTGGACCTTCCCTCTTATGGCTGTAATTCAAGAGATGTGTGCTCGTATCGCCCTCGTCACTGGGAGAGGATTAGCCGCAAATATAAAACATTCTTATTCTAGAAAAATACTTTTAGCTTGCACTATGATTTTGTTTATTGCTAATACTTTAAATATAGGGGCGGATCTTGGTGCTATGGCAAAAGGATTCCAACTTATACTTCCATCTTTACCCTTCTTCTTCCTCGTCATAGGATTTGGGATATTAGGTTTAGTATTACAAATATTTGTCCCCTACCAAAAATATAGCAAATATTTAAAATGGTTAGTTATATCTCTCTTCTCTTATATTGCAACAGGTTTGATAATCCACATGGATTGGTCAGTACTTTTGAGAGACAGCTTAATTCCTAGTTTAACTTTTTCAAAAACTCAAATATTACTTATAACTGGAATATTGGGTACAACAATTTCTCCTTATCTTTTCTTCTGGCAAACATCACAAGAAGTGGAAGAAGAAATAAAAGAAGGTAAAACAACCATACACCAAAGACGTGGAACAAATCCTATGGAAATAAAACAAATGAGAAAAGATGTTTGGACTGGAATGTTCCTTTCCAACTTGGTTATGTTTTTTATTATCGCAGTTTGTGCGAGTGTCTTGTTTAAAAATGGAATTACCAACATTGCCACCGCTAATGATGCAGCCCTCGCTCTTGCCCCATTTGCGGGTAAATGGGCTACAACGTTATTTGCTATTGGAATTATCGGTACCGGAATGTTAGCTATTCCTGTCCTTGCTGGATCTGCATCATACGCTATCTCTGAAAGCTTCGGATGGAAAGAGGGTCTATATCGTAAACTTAAAGAAGCCCGTGCTTTCTATGGCATCATCGCTGTTTCAATTATTATAGGGATAACCATAAACTTTATCGGTATTGATCCTATCAAAGCTCTTATATACTCAGCAATAGCAAATGGAATAGTTGCACCTATAATTCTCATCTTCATCGTTCATATAAGTGGTAATCACAAAATAATGGGTCATTATAAAAATTCACGCATTGGTAACATTATCGGGTGGATTACAACTATCTTTATGGGAGTTACAGCCATAGCAGCCATATATTCTCTATTTTAAAAAGTTACCAAAAATCCCCCATATGGGGGATTTTCTTGTGATGTACGCTTTTGTGGACCTTAGCGGACTCGAACCGCTTACCTCCTCATTGCAAATGAGGCGCTCTACCAGATGAGCTAAAGGCCCAGAGAAATACTTATCCATATTACCTTATTTTTATTTTTTTGCAATAGTGTTAGTATATAAACATGAAAATTACTTCTACAAAGTTTATAAAGG
>JAPLXT010000113.1 GCA_026395935.1 Candidatus Nomurabacteria bacterium
AAGTTGATGCAGTTTTTGCATATTCCAACGCTGTTCCAAATGGAATAGCAGAAGTATCACGAAGATTAAATAACATAGCAAGTATTTCTGATTTACGTTTTGCTTTTTCTGCGAGAACTTTCTGGTATTCAGCTTCTTTATTTTTACTAATTGATAATAATTGTTGTTTGTCTTTTTCGCTTATTTCAACAGCTTTTTTAGCAGTCTCTAGTTGTACTTTTGTATCTGTTTCTTTATTTTTTGTTTGTTCTAGTTTGAGCTTCTCATCTTCTGTTAGAGCTTTTATACCTCTTATCTCAGTTACGGATGTATTGATGCTTCTTTTAATAGAAGAGAAGGTATCTATATCACTATACACATCAGAAATAGAATCTTTAGATAATATTAAAGCCAATATAGATTTATCATCTATTTCTCTGTCTTTACGAATTAATTGAGCTAAAGATTCTTGAATATCTCCTATTCTCACATTTAAAACATTAATTTTTTTATCTTTTTCTACTATTTCCCCGCCGAGTTTTTTTATTAATAAATTCTTAGCCTGTATATCTAATTGCGATTTTTTAATCTTGGTTTTAAGTACAGAGATATCCCTATCGATGGAAGCAGATTGTCCTTTTTGATTCTCTTTTTGTTTCTCCAAAGCGGCCATTTCTTTCTGTAGTTGATCATACTCTGCCTGAAGGATTGCTCTCTCAGCTTGGGTGTTTTCTAACTGTTGGTCGGCGTTTACAGTAGGGGTTTGGTGTATAAAGTTACCAAAAGCTAAGCCAAATATAAATATTAAAGAAAAAAAGTATAGAATGTATCTATTCATACCTCTAATTATAGCACAAAACCCTCTCCTGACCTAAATCTGGAGGGGGTTTTGTATATAAAATAAGGTTATTATGCAGTTGGAGCAGCTGCGGGAGCTTCTCCTTCCTCTTCTTTCTTACCCTTCTTTTCTACTTCAATAGCGTTTAGATCTACTACTACTTCTTCTACTTCTTCCTTAACTGCGGCTACAAGAGCGACAACTTCATCTCCGTCAGTAATTAGAGTTACGCCCTTAGGAAGCTTGATGTCACTTACGTGAATCTGGTCTTCTAAGGTTGCTATACTTGTAACATCTACAACGATATTGTGTGGAAGGTCTTTTGGAAGAGCTTCAATATCAATCTCATGTAAGACTTTTACAAGTGTACCTAGTCCATCTTTCTCAGCTTTTGCTAAGCCTGTGAATTCAAGTGGTATTGTGACTTCAACTGGTTTGTTCATATCAATAGCAAGGAAATCAACGTGAATTGGATATCCTTTTATTGGATCTACTTGAAC
The DNA here is from genome assembly GCA_026395935.1 of Candidatus Nomurabacteria bacterium. Taxonomy (GTDB): domain Bacteria; phylum Patescibacteriota; class Minisyncoccia; order Phycocordibacterales; family UBA9973; genus UBA8515. The sequence goes on from JAPLXT010000113.1 coordinate 1,318, forward strand.
GTCGTGAATTAGAACGTCGACTTTTACTGATTTCTCTTTCTCTGTTGCACCTGCAATATCAAGTACTATCGTACTTGTCTCACCGGCTATTTTTAATATCTTAACGAAGTTAGAGCTCAAAACGGAAACAATAGTGTTTTCCACTTGAGCGCCATAGACGACTGCTGGGATCATACCGTTATTTCGTATGAAAGCTAGCTTGTCTGTCTTACTTCGCTTTGTTGCGGTTAATGTATTCATGTTTGCGATAATAACACTAAAACCTCAAATTTGCAAGCAGTTTTATAAGTTATTAAATAGTTTTAGGCGGTTGTAGACTACTTGTTCTATGGCATCTACGGCAGGTTTGAGGATTTTGTAAGGGGCGACTTCTTTTGGATTATCCGCGAGATATTTCTGAAGAGCTTCTTTGTATGCGACACGGATTTCGGTATTGATGTGAACAATGTCTATGCCTTCTTTTATTGCATTTGTGAAATCTTCGTCTGCTATTCCTGAGCCACCATGAAGAACTAGTGGAACTCCACAAGCAGCCTTAATATCTTTGATTCTTTGTATATCCAATCTTGGATTACCGCCTTTTACCATACCATGGACGTTTCCTACAGATGGTGCAAGTAAACTTATTCCTGTAGCTTCTACAAAATATTTTGCATCATCTGGTTTAGTCATTGTGGCTTCACTTACGCCTTCTGGAATAGCATCAAGTATTTTAGAAGACTGTCCTATGAATCCGAGCTCTGCTTCTATCAATATATCTCTACCTTCTTTCTCCCCCAATCCTTTAGCATATTCTACGCACTTTTTAGTGAGTGCAATATTTTCTTCAAGAGGAAGCTTCACTGCGTCTATGATAGCAGCGTCATAACCTGCATCGAGAGCGGCTTTGACTGATTCGAAACTGTAGTGATGATCTGCATTTAAAAATATTGGATAATCATCTCGTGCACGGAGCATTTTGACTAATACAGCAACTTCATCTCTACCAATAAATTCTTCTTCACCTTCTGAAACTCCAATAATAACAGGTACATTTAATTTCTTGGCGGCATTATAGATACCATGCAAGGCTTCAATATTTGAAATATTAAAATGCCCGATGGCTATACCCTTCTCCCCTGCTTCTTTTATATATTCTCTTAAGGTTTTCATATTCATATTATATCTTATATCATAATATGGTACAATATAAACATATGGATAAAGATAAACAAATCGATTTCTTGGCTATAGGAGATATAGCAACTGAGCCCTTTATAAGAATTACAGACGCAGAAGCAAGCTGTGATCTGCAAGGAGAACATTGCAAGATATGTTTCCGTTTTGGGGATAAAATTCCTTATGAGTCTGCAGAAATATGTAAAGCACATGGTAATAGTCCAAATGTGGCAGTAGGAGCAAGTAAGCTAGGTATAAACACTTCTCTTATTTCTTATATTGGAGATGATTTAGTTGGTAAACAAAATATTGAATCTTTAATGAAAGATGGAGTAAATATAGATCACATGAAGATTGTTCCTGGTATGGAGTCTAACTATCATTATGTACTTTGGTATGCTAATGAGAGAACTATCCTTGTAAAGCATACCGAGTTTCCTTATTCATTTGGAGATGATACACCAGAAGCAAAATGGGTTTATCTTTCTTCTCTAGCATCAAGTTCGGGAGAATATCATAATGAAATAGGAAATTATTTGAAAAATTTTCCTGATGTAAAACTTGCTTTTCAGCCTGGAACTTTTCAGATAAAGTTAGGAACAGAAGTGTTAAAAAATATTTATGAAAGAACTGAAATATTGTTCTGTAATTATATTGAAGCTAAAAGAATATTAGAAACTGAAGAAAGTGATAAAGTTAAGCTGTTAGAAATGTTGCATGCTTTGGGTCCTAAAACAATAGTTATGACTGATGGATTAAGTGGAGCTTATGCATATAATGGAAAAGATGTTTTGTTTGTACCTGTGTA
>JAPLXT010000105.1 GCA_026395935.1 Candidatus Nomurabacteria bacterium
TAAGAGCTGGATTTTCATCATTAAATTCAAATAAATCATGAATAAAACGAAAATAATCTTCATCGTCCATGAAGATATCTCGTTTATCTACTCCCCTATTGTATATGTGATAAATTTGTCCTTGAACTAAATTGTCTTTTCTTAGTGACATTTTTGTATTATATAACATATTTTAAATTTCTGGAAGTCGGACTTCCAGAAATTTGTATATTATATTAAAATATTATATTTTATTCTTATAAAAACCTTTTCTATAAGAAAATACACACTTTTTTATATCTTTATCTATCATTTTTTGTTCCCTTTTAGAAAATTCACTTCTTTCCACATAACAATGAGCCCAGATACCAGAGCCTTTCTTGAAATGTATTTCTGCTAAACGATTATTCACAACAGCAAAACACCACCCATCGTTAAATTTTGTTTTCTTATCCAATTTAGTTTTTTGCATAAAAGTATTTTAACATATTTTAGATATATAAAAATTTCCCCTAGGTCGGACCTGAGGGAGATTTTTATTTATTTTCCAAATGCTAACATTATAAGAATCATCCATAAAAACATAACAAGATATGACAAAAATCCTATACCTAATACAAAATAAAGAATTATCTTCAGTATTCTGAAAATATATTCTTTTGCAGTTAATTTTTCTTTTTTTATTAATTTATTAAAAAATGACATATTATTTAATTCATCTTGTCTTTTATATATTCCACTATGTCTTCTTTTTTTATTCTCTCTTGCTTGCCTGTATCACGATCACGAATCGTGACTGAGTCGTCGGTCAAAGTATCGAAATCAATAACGATACACCATGGAGTTCCTATCTCATCTTGCCTTCTGTAACGCTTGCCAATGTTGCCATTGTCATCCCACATTACTCGTCCAAACTCGTCCTTTAAATTTCGGTAGATTATACGAGCATACTCCCTAAGCTCTGGTTTATTCTTCAAGAGAGGCGATACAGCGCAAACTACGGGGGCTACAGACGATTTAAAGGCCAAATATGGCCTTACCTCTTCCCCACTCTCATCTTCCGTATAAGCACTTAATAATAAGGCTAAAAATGTCCTTTCCACACCAAAAGTAGGCTCAATAACTTGGGGAAAAAGCTTCGTTGCGCTTTGAATAGTGAGCGAGGTCTTCTTTTAAGACTTCAAGCTCATGAACTTTATTCATATCTATACCCATACTCTCCATCCAGGCAAGCATTTCATCTCGAAAATATTCAAAATACTTCTCCCAATCTACATCTTTTATAAAATATTCAATTTCCATTTGCTCAAATTCACGCACACGAAAAATAAAATCGCGAGGAGTGATCTCATTCCTAAATGCCTTCCCTATCTGAGCCATACCGAATGGCAACTTTGGATGGAATGAATCTACAACATTCTTAAAATTCACGAACATTCCTTGTGCTGTCTCGGGACGAAGATAAACTGTGGCCGAAGAATCCTCAACTGCACCTATCTGCGTCTGAAACATCATGTTGAATTGACGAGCAGTGCCAGTCTTGCCGCCGCAGTCATCACAAACACCTTTCTCTTTTAAAGTATCTTCACGAAAACGCTTTTTGCATTTTGTACATTCTACAAGTGGGTCTGTAAAAGTATCTATGTGACCTGACGCTTTCCAGACAGCACTATTCATGAGAATCGCCGCATCTACTCCATACATATCGTCTCTGCCATCTACGAACTTTTTCCACCAGAGAGTTTTTATATTATTCTTAAGGGCTACTCCAAGCGGGCCATAATCGAAGGTCCCTGCGAGCCCACCATAAATCTCTGAACCTTGATAAACAAATCCCCTCCTCTTACAGAGTGACATTATCTTATCCATTAAATTATTTTCTTCTTTTTCCATACTTATTGTATAACACGTTCCTGTCCTGGTTGAAAGACCGGATCTCCTGATAATAAAGTATTGATGGCCATATAAGTATCCTTCAGCAGAGTTCCAGTAAATGCGTCTGTACCTGAAAGGAAAACTTCCTTCATAAGCTGAGGAACACTTCCGACTTGTGATATTGATGGATTAAGTGCAATTACAAATGATCCTTCGCGACTATTTGCTCCACCAGTGTTCGCATTAACGGATCCTATATTCCAGATAACCTCACGAGTAACTTCATTGTAAGTTATATTCTCGCGTGGAGAAGAATTACTAACCCACTTTACATAGATAGGTAGGACGGATCTTGCAACTGCACCTGAGAGAGCATTACTGCCATTCCTTATGCTCCAAGTAACATTGTAATGCGTCAGAGTTTCTGCTTTAGGAGGAAGAGATCCATCTTTGTAGCTAGCAGAAGAAGCAATTTGGAAGTCTGACAATATTTTCACAATTTTTTTCGAGAAATTATTTACCTCAGTATAAGTCGATCCAAGAGATGGTCGACGACCCTTTATACTAACATCAATAGTCATTTGTGGATCTTTTGTACTACTATCTCCACTTAAAGAAGAGAGGGACTTAATGCTAAAATTCAACTCACCCTTCTCACCTGGCTCAATACTAGATAAATCTGAATTGGAATTTTTGTCCCAAATTATACGATTGTTCTGTGAATCAAAGAATCCTTCCCCAGGATCTACGGACATTTTATCTAATACATTTCCCCCTAGGTTGGCAATAATTTCGCCGTCTGTAATTCGATCTGATAAATTGTTCGCCCAAGTTATTCTGACATTCACCTTCTCACCTAAAGAAGATGTATCATTAACTAATATATTGGCTTCTAAGAATGGTTTAGTAATCGTAACAGTTTGAATTAAGGAATTATAAACTACGTCTATTGTTGATTTGTCCGTCTTTTTAGTCGTACCAGCATAGACATGGAAAACTTGCTGATCTTGATCTTGACCTACTATCCTACCAGTAATAATAATTTTAACTGGATTTGTTAAACTTAAATCACTTAGACTACACATAGAATTATTAAAAACTGGAGCAGGTATAGCACTCTCAAAAATAAAATTGTTTGGATACGTTAGCTGTAGCATCGTATCGCTACTTGGAAGAGTTGTATTTAAGGTAGC
>JAPLXT010000005.1 GCA_026395935.1 Candidatus Nomurabacteria bacterium
CGGAATGCTCGGAGCTAGTGGTACTTCAATCCTCCGCAACGTTTATATGATCAATCGTGGATATGAAGAAATTGCAGAAAGGCTAAACTCTATTGGTGCTGATATTAAAATATTGAAATAATAAAAAACTGCGAGGCTTATACCTCGCAGTTTTTTATTTTTTCTAAGTAATTAACCTTCTTAAGATGGGCTTCTATTTGTGGTTTGTGTGTCTCAAGTATATTTTTGGGTAAATCTTTCAAATCAAACCATTCCCATCCTTCACACTTATCAGGTTCCGTTAAAATAGGTTCTCCTTCAAAATTTTCAATAACAAATCCTATTATTAAATAATGTTTATCCCTCCCTGGATAATTTACAATATTGGAGAATAAGGCGGATCTACAAATTAATCCTGTTTCTTCGAGTAATTCTCTCTTCATTGCTTCTTCTAGATTTTCGTTTCTTTCGAGATGGCCACCAGGTAAGCCATAATTACCTTCACCAAAACAATTCTTCCTTTTTCCTAGAAGAATTTTCCCTTCTTTTATAACCATTGCATGAACTCCAACAAAAAATTTCTCTCTTTCCATAAAATTATTTCAAAATATTAACAATTGCAATTAAGGCAATAATTGTCCAGATTATATTTAAAACTCCTGGCTGATAAGCTTTCTTTTTGAGAGAAATATATACTATTCCTATCGCACGGATGAACTCAATCAATACTGGAAAGAAAATTGTAAATGTGAACTAAAAAAGACCGCTACACAAGCAGTTTTCGGTGATGGAAATGGAGATACTGATATAGTCTTCATCGGCGAAGCTCCAGGTAAAAAAGAAGATGAAGGAGGTAAACCATTTATAGGAGCTGCTGGTAAATTTTTAAATGAAATGCTAGAAGGTATAGGTAAAAAACGTGAAGATATCTATATAACAAACATTGTAAAATATCGCCCACCAGACAATCGTGATCCAGAACCAAAAGAAAAAGAAGATTGTAACGAATGGCTTATAAACGAGCTTAAAATAATTTCTCCAAAGTTGATCGTTTTCTTAGGAAGACATTCTATGACGAGATTTTTTCCGGAGGAAAAAATCTCAGATCTTCATGGCAAGCTTTTAATCAAGCCAACTCTTGAACTTGGCAAGCAAGCATTCCTCCCCCTCTATCACCCAGCTGCTGCTTTATATAATGGTGGGATGAGAGAGACACTGATAAAAGATTTTAATAAAATTCCAAAAGCATTGGAAAAAATCAAAACTAAAAACACGTAATAAAAACATTCTCGAGCGAACCCTTGCGCAGGCCGACGGGCCGAGCACGAGCAAAATTTTCAGCAGAAAATTATTGTGTGGTGAGTCCGAGAATGTTTTTATGGAGTGTTTTAAATTTTTCTTACCTCTATACACATGAACATTGGAATTTCTTTGCGGGCTTTATCTTCGGCTGCTTGGCGAGGACCTGTGCCACTTTGCTTGTGAGATATCCATTCTTCTAGGCGTGTAATAGCAAAGCTATTCTTCGCAAGTAATTTCATATAATACTGAAGAGAGCGGTGGAAAGTAATAGTTTTTATCTTCTTCTTTGGATTCTTCTCGCCAGGGGTCATGTCTATAAATATTTTAGACTCTGAAAGATATTGACTGACTATGCGAGATTGAACTCCATCTACAAAACACCAATCGCTACCTTGAGGAATACGAAATGCTGGGTGATTGAGAACTAAAACTATTCGTCCATCTTTTTTTAATACTCTTTTACACTCTGCGAAAACCTCCCCAACGTTCTCAATATTTTGAATTGCTAAAACTACTACTATAGTATCCATAGAACCATCTTTCAAAAATTGTGCTCTGTGAGCTGGTGAAATATAAAAGTTTATTTTTTCTTTTGAATTCTTTTTAGCCGTTTCTATAAGATTCTTCGATAAATCAGAAGCCACAACATTTGCCCCCTCATGTGCAAATACATTTGCAAAGTACCCTTGCCCACAAGCCAAGTCATAAACTTGCTCTCCTTTCTTCAGATCAAGTACACGCAAAAGATTAGGCAAAATAACCTTTGCCTGATAGCTTTCATCGTTCTTCAATAATTCATCATACCAGCTCGCAACCTTATTCCACGAGGTGTCTTTGTTATTTTGCATTTAAATTTTTATATTATTAATAGA
>JAPLXT010000007.1 GCA_026395935.1 Candidatus Nomurabacteria bacterium
GGGGCTTGTGTTTAAATTAGCTTGGTATATAATAATATTATACCTATTTATTAGGGATCGTTTGCAAACGGTCGAATATTATTTAGCTAGCATTCTTATTTTTACGAATAAGAAACTAAAATAAATGAATAAACAAGCTTTAATAGAATTAGTTCACGAAAAATTAGGCGGTACAAAAGTACAAGCTGAAGAAATTGTGAATGCAATGTTTGATGCTATCGTTGCTACTTTGAAAAAAGGAGGCGAAGTATCAATAGCAGGAATCGGGATCTTTTCAGTAAAGGCTCGCGCAGCTAGAATGGCTCGCAATCCAAAGACTGGAGAGCAAGTAAAAGTTGGAGCAACAAAAGTTCCAAAGTTTAGAGCAGCAAAAGCTCTTAAAGAAGCTGTAAAATAGTATTTAAATTGTTTACACAATTTTTTAATATAAAGAAAAAACCACTCAATTCTATCTACGAGTGGTTTTTCTATTGTAAAAAAGTTATTCCAATAATAATAATGCGAGCATAGATAAAATTCCAAGCATTATTATTCCTAATTGAATTATTGAATGTTTAATATTGTTTGTTTTATGTAATTCTGGAATAAGATCTGCAACAGCTATATATATAAAGCCTCCAGCAGCAATAGGTACAAACCATACAACACTATTTTGAATTATATTTCCAAATACAAATATAAAAACTAATCCTAAAAATGATGCCAATGCAGAGAAGAAATTAAGCCATATGGCACGACGTTTTGAATAACCTGAATGAATAAGGACCGCGAAGTCTCCTATCTCCTGTGGAATTTCGTGCAATATAACAGCAATAGTAGTAGCAATACCGACTGGCACGCTGACCAAGAAACTTGCTCCGATAATAACACCATCTATCATATTGTGGAAACCATCAGTAAAGAGAACCAGCTTCCCTACTGGATGTATATGCGTCTCTTCTTTGTCCTCTCCGTGGTGATGCCAGTGAATAAACTTTTCTATTATAAAAAATATTAATAAACCTACAATAATCAAAATTCCGATAGTGCTAGAATTAAGTCCACTTTTAAATGCCTCAGGGATCATGTGAATAAACGCATCTCCCAAAAGTGCACCAATAGCAAGACTAATAAAAAAACCAATATATTTTTTTAACAAATCTTCCCCGACAGACAAAGAGAAAACACCCACAAAAGAAACTAGGCTCACAACCGCCACACTTAGAAATGCATATATATAGTTCATTGTCATAAGTTTGATTATAACAGAAATAAAAAAATTGTAATTATTCTAAAATATGCTAATATGGAAAGATTATATCCGACCAGTTTAGTGCCATTATTTGAAGTTTTGTTTTGTTTAAGTTATTATAGAAAAATTGCGGGGTTAGTTAAATGGTATAACTCTAGTTTTCCAAACTAGTGTCAGGAGTCCGATTCTCCTACCCCGCACAAAACTACAATATAATATTATCTATAACTTTCACCCTTGCGAGCCTTTTTTCCACATCAAGGTAAACCACGAGTAGATCAAACTGCCAATCCACATATCCTAGCCTTTTGTCTAGGTATTGGTCTCGCATTTCAAATTTCAGGACCGACTGGAATCCTCGTTGCTATTGCTGTCATTTCACACGACTTCTCTGATGGATTAAATACTGTTTCAATGATGCTGATGCATAAAAATACGAACAAGCAAGCATTGAAATTCCTTTTCATAGATGCTATCGCTCCAGTTCTAGGTATTATATCAACGTTATTTTTCACATTATCAGAAAAAACTCTTCTTATTTATTTGGGATTCTTCGCTGGATTCCTTCTATATATAGGTGTATCTGATATTCTTCCTGAAGCCCATAGTAAAAATTCATCAATGAAAACAGTTTTGATGACAGTACTCGGTGTAATATTCATATTTATAATTACTAGATT
>JAPLXT010000015.1 GCA_026395935.1 Candidatus Nomurabacteria bacterium
TAAACATTAATATCTGTTTCAAGGTATGTATTTCTTTGGCTGTAAAATACCACATATTAAATTATAAGTCAATATTCCGTAATAGTTCAATATATGAAACCATCCACACTATATAAAATAAGGTATCTTCCACCAATCATACGGATTTACGAAACGAAAGTTTTTATTGAGTTCCGCGATTTTATTCATTTCTTCTCCGGACAATTCAAAATCAAAAACATTTAAATTTTCTTTGATTCGCTCTTCTGTGACACTCTTTGGTATTACAACTGTTCCCCTTTGTATTCCCCATCTGATTAATATTTGAGCAGGAGATTTATTATGAGAAGAAGCTATCGCAAGTATAATACTATCTTCTACAAGAATTGGTAATCCCTTATCTTTATTATTACCTGGAGAACCAAGTGGAGAATAACCAGTGAGAATTATGCCATTCCTTTTACAAAATTCTAATAATTCTGTTTGCTGTAAATAAGGATGCAATTCAATTTGATTTACGGCTGGCTTAATCTTAGCGTAAGAAAGTAAATCAACGAGCATCATAGTAGTGAAATTTGAAACTCCAATTGCTTTCACAAGACCAAGCTCTACCAATTCTTCCATAGCTTCCCACGTCTCTCTTATAGAAACTTTTTCTCTTATTATCACTCCATCACTATCTAATCCTACAGTCCATCCTGCTTCTAAGGTTTCTTTATGAGGAATAGCTACTCCCCAATGCATAAGGTATAAGTCTAAATATTCAAGATTCAAATTAGACAAGGTAGCCTCACATGCTTTTCTTACATCTTCTTTTTTATGTTCAGAATTCCAAAGCTTGCTTGTAATGAAAACTTCTTCTCTGTCCCTTATTTTATCTTCAAATACTTTCTTAAAACTAACTCCTATTTCTTTTTCATTACGATATACCGCTGCACAATCTATATGACGATACCCATTCATAAGTGCACACAAAACTGCCTGCCCTGCCTTATCTGGTAAAGACTTCCAAGTCCCAAGACCTATACTTGGCATTATTGCTCCTGTATTTAATATCAAATCTGTGTCTATTTTTTTCATATTTTTATTATATCAGATATTAGCCACAGTTGAAAAATAACCATTTTTAGGGTATTCTTATATTGTTTTACATTGGGAGATCGTCTAACGGTAGGACAGAGGCCTTTGAAGCCTTTAATCTAGGTTCGATTCCTAGTCTCCCAGCCTTTCGTTAAAACTCGCATTTTCGGGTAGTTTTGCTATGTCTGAATATGGACTTTTTAGTTGGTAACTAACAATATTTTTGTCTTTCATAGAAAGGTTCCAAAGTAACTCATGAGCGATATTTTGCATTTTGTCTGGTTTTAAATCTAAAAACTCTTTTGCCCATATATTACAATCTAATAATAGCTTTTTAACAGGTTCCAAAGTAGAGACTGCCCCCTTAGCTCTAGCTTCTATTTCTGATATTTGTTTTTTAATGTTTATTTTTTGATTTTCAATATCAAGATTTCTTTGTGCTAGAGTTTCTTTTGTTATAGCTCCATCTAAAAATGCATCAACAAGTTTATTTTCTCGTTCTAAAATTAGGGTTTCCTCTTTCTTTAAATTCTCTAATACATCACTGAAATACCCAGAATCTTTTAATGTATCTTCTTTAGCGGCCAAGTATAATAATTCTATTTCTTCCTTATCAAATGATAATTTTTCTAAGATAGGTAGGAGTAGTTTATATAAATCGTTTTCTCTAATATAGTTTTTATAAGAAGTACAAATTTTCTTTCCATTAGTACAATAGTAATAATCATGA
>JAPLXT010000065.1 GCA_026395935.1 Candidatus Nomurabacteria bacterium
TGAATTCTTTTGCGTCTTCTATTCTATAAGCATCAATATGTATTAATTTTTTAAAATTAAAATAATGTTTTGAACTTGATTTTAATTTATAGATTTTCATTATGACAAAAGTCGGAGAAACTACATTTTCTTTTATTCCTAGTTGTTTAGCTATCTCCTTTGTTATTGTTGTCTTCCCTGCCCCCAAGTCTCCAGATAGGGATATTACTGTGGCATTCTTTTTCTTTCCAAGGATAGCTTTTTTAATAATTTCTTTAGTTATTTGTTCTTTATTATTTGCTTTCAGTATCTTTTTCATATATTTTATATAATAACACAATTGCCCCGCAGGCTTCGCCTGCGGGGCAATTGTTAATTCGATTCTTTATTGTGTTGTTGTATGTGTTACTGTCTTACTTTCACTTATTCTATTGTTCCTATTATAAGAACGAGAGATTAAGATTATTATTAAGATCAATAGAAGTATTAACAACCAACCAAGTAAACCAATTGAAAGTAGTCCTGCAAAGAAAGCATTACCAGCTAAAGTACTATCTCCAGCCACAATACCTGTAATTTTCGGAGCGTTCAATACATAAGCCATAGCATTCTCTTGAGATCCATTTGCACTTGTGTATACAAGTATAGCCGTCGTTACAATCTGAGAATTATTCAATGGAACACTATCAACTCGTGCCTGCAAGTAGATAACTCCCTCTTGTCCAACAAGAAGATCTTCTAATGGAACTGAAAGTGTATGATCGTCTACAGAGTAAGTACCACGAGATGCATTTATAAGTGTGACGTTTGCAGGAAGCATTACTTGTACCATTGGTCTTGTAAGTATAGTGCTACCAATATTTTTATAATCCACAATATAGTCTATCAAGTCGCCCTGACCAATTAATTCATATTTGTTTGTGATATTTAGAAGTATTGGTGAAGCTGTACCGACAACTGTTGTTCCTTGTACTACTACAGTTTTGGTTGTATTAGTTGTATTGGTATTGTTGTAATTTGGCGTTGTTTGTGTAGCTAATGTTCTAAAAACTTCCGTGGCTCCAAGAGATGAGCCTCCCTGACAATCAGAAACCATTCGGAAATAGTAAATAGTATAAGGATTAAGTCCTGTTACTATATCAGAGAAGTTAACATTACCGTTTACAAAACGAGAATTTGTTCTATACCCTAGATTTACACTTGTACCATATTCGAAGTAAGTATTTGCCCCAACAGCACTTGTGATTATTCCATTTAGTTGAGCACCGTTTTGATTTACGTTTGTCGCAACAGTTGTAACAGCACATTTATTATAAACAGGAAGTATTGGTTGAATTATTGGCTGAACATATGAATTATTAACTGTTACATATACAGATCGTGTTTGTGATCCTCCGTAGTAATTACTTGCTGTTAAAATGTAATTTGTGCTATATGTTGGATAAATTACTTGGCTTCCTGAAGCATAAACTGTGCCAATAGTTGAAACACTTATATTATTACAATTACTTGTATTCCATCTTAATGTTACAGGGTTACCTTGGTTTACATATGTATTACTTGCAGTAAAGCTATCAATAGAACAATTTGAATTGTTATTATTGTTGTTATTATCTACATAGACTCTTATGGTATCTGTCTGATGAGACCCATTAGTATCATATGCTGTTAAAGTATAAGTTGTATCGTCGGAAGGATAAACTGTTTTGCTTCCATTAAGTGATACGTTTCCACTATAGCCTGAAAGTTTTACATGATCACAATCAGTAGTATTCCATCTTAAGACTGTACTATCACCATCTTGGATATTTGTATCACTCGCGGAGAAGCTTGTAATTTCACAACTATTATAATTAGAAGAATTGTCTACATAAACAGTTACAGCTTTAGTTTGAGCTGTGCCAGTTGCTCCATAGGCGATCAAGGTATAAGTAGTAGTTGTAGTTGGCCAAACTGATTGACCACCGGAAACACTATTAACAGGAACATTATAACCAAGGTTTGAAATAGTTACAGATGTACAGTCGGTTGTATTCCAAGTCAAAATAGTAGAATCTCCTTTTGAAATAGAAATGTTGCTTGCATTAAAGTTCTTGATAGAACAAACATATGTTGGATTACTTGTGACAGTTATGTTTATTGTGCGTGTTGGTTTCGTCCAATCTGCTGAATTCCCTGTCAAAGTATATACTCCGGTAGCGGAAGGATAAATTGTTTTTGTTCCAGATGCACCTAGTGTACTTCCAACATTTGAGATATCTACAGAAGTACAATTCTCTGTATCCCAAGTTATTGTTACAGGATCACCTTCTTTAATTGATGTTGTATTTGCACTGAATGTCTTAATAGAACAATTGTATGTTGGGTTGTTAGTTACTGTTATATCAATTGACCTTGTAGGCTTAACACTACCCGCACTATTCCCCGTCAGTGTGTAAGTCGTTGAAGCTTTAGGATAGACAGTCTTTGTTCCAGATGCGGCTAAGTTACTACCAACTCCAGAAATGTTTACTGATGTACAGTTATCTGTATCCCATGAGAGAGTTACAGATTCATTTGTTTTGATTGAAGTACTATTTGCTGTGAAAGTTTTGATTACGCAAGAGTATGAAGTTGGATCAGTCACAGTGACTGTGACACTTCTTGTTTGAGCAGCACCAGTTGTTCCATATGCTGTTAAGACATATGTTGTTGTTTGTGCAGGCCAGACAGATTGACCACCGGCAACACTTGAAGTTGGAACGTTGTAACCAAGATTTGAAATAGTTACAGTTGTACAATTACTTGTAGCCCAGTTTAAGGTTGAAGATTCTCCTTTTGTAATAGATGTTGAACTAGCACTGAAACTAGACACTGTACAGTTGTATAGAATGTTATCAGTTACTGTAATATCTATTGTTTTAGTAGGTTTTATTGTGCCATTAGAATTACCAGTCAAAACATATGTTGTAGAAACTAATGGATATATAGTCTTTGTTCCAGAGGCTGCTAAATTATTCCCTACTCCTGAAATATTTACAGAAGTACAATTCTCTGTATCCCATGAGAGAGTTACAGATTCATTTGTTTTGATTGATGTACTATTTGCAGTGAAAGTTTTGATTGTACAGTAACTATATGTAGGTTGATTTACATTTACTGTCACTGTTTTAGTTTGAGATGAACCATTTGCACTATATGCTGTTAATGCATAAGCTGTAGATGTTAAAGGATATACTCCTTGTGTTCCTGATGCATTTACAGTTCCAAGTGTTGGATAAATTGTTACGTTTGTACAATTACTTGTACTCCAAGTTAGACTTGAAGAGTTACCCTTATCTATTGTGGTTGGACTGGCAGTGAAGTTTCCAATTGAACAATTTAATATAATAGGTTGATTTACATTTACTGTCACTGTTTTAGTTTGAGCTGCACCAGAAGTTCCATACGCTGTTAATGTGTATGTTGTACTTTGTGTAGGCCAAACTGATTGACTGCCAGATGTATTTACTGTTCCAAGAGTTGGATAGATATTTGCACCTGTACAATTTGTTGTACTCCAAGATAAAATTGAGGAATCGCCCTTATCTATTGTTGTAGAACTAGCTGTGAAGTTTGAAATGGAACAATTTAATATAATAGGTTGATTTACATTTACTGTCACTGTTTTA
>JAPLXT010000031.1 GCA_026395935.1 Candidatus Nomurabacteria bacterium
CTGGACTCGTCGTCCCGATACCTAAACGACCTAAATAATTAAATCGAGCAGATTCAACACCACCTTGTTTAAACACAATATCACGGATAGAGCTATCAGGTGATTGAGAAGAATTAATAATCAGATTAGCACTACCATCAGCAAAGTTTATATATGGGTCTGCTAAGTTACCACTACTTGTTGCATATATTGTATTATTAACATTTATGTTTCCATTCACATTTAATTTATATGAACCCGGTGCCGTCGTCCCGATCCCAACATTACCGCCACTTGTAATTCTCATTTTTTCAGTTAATCCTGCAGTATCACTTACATTAGTCCAAAATCTTAATGCACCGGCTTCATTTCCTGCTGTCGCATTTTCTTTTGCTCCATCAATAGCACCAAAGAATCCTAAGTTCGTCTGTGCTGTTTTGTAACCCGCGAATTGAATCCCTCCTCCGACTCCTGCTGCAGCAGATGTTCCATCAATAATTGCTGTATGCCACCAACTTGTAGATGCACCGTTTGGTTTTGCATTTGAAGCAAAAACTGTCAAAGGACTGTTTGGTGAAGTCGTCCCGATGCCGACGTTACCGTTTCCTTGTAATCTCATCACTTCCGTTTGTGAAGTTGTTGTACTTATATTGTGTAATTTAAAAGCTAAATAATTTCCTGCTGCAGAATCTGATGTATTATTAGCAATAATAGAATGATACCGAAGAGTGGAATCTGTGCGGCCGATACGAAGAAATTCTCCTTCCACACCAAGAGCAGAATGGTTTATTTGCATGGTTGGATAAGTTCCACTAACTCCTGTTATCTCCAGTTTTGCTCCTGGTGCCGTCGTCCCAATACCGACATTGCCTTTTTCAAAAACTGCACCATAAGCCCCATCTGAATAAACATATAAAGCAGGGCCAGTTGAACCAGCTCCATCTTGATAAACTCTTAATGTATTTCCACTTTGTGAAGAATTAGAATAAAAATATCCAGTATTCCCTGATGTTTGGGCCGCACTTTCTACATAGAGTGAATTTGTGGTTGTGCCAGCCGAATCTAATATAGATAATTTTGCTGTTGGGTTTGTTATACCGATGCCGACGTTGCCTGAAGGTGTAATTCTCATTCTCTCTGCTTCTGCACCAGAAGTATTCATTGTATAGAATGTCATATTCATTGGGACAATACCAGTTGATACAGTACCATCAACAGCAGTAAGTATTCCGCCACCTTCTACATAAGAAGCACCATCCCACCCATGAAATAAAACTTGCCCTAAACCATCTCCATTAGTTACAGCAGCTGTAGATGCTCTGGCTCGTCTAAAGATTAACTGCATTGAACGAGTATTATTAACCGCCTCAAAAATAGGAGCAACAGTGGCAATCGTCGAACCAGTACTATATAAATGAAAGAATCCAGCGGGATTCGTCGTTCCGATACCGACATTGCCGCCGTTTGGATTTAACAACAAATTATAGTTTGTGGCTAAATTACCAGAATCGGTCGCTTGCAACCAAGCTCCAAGAGGTGAACCACTTCTTATTCCACTATCCAAGACCACACTGGTATTAGTAGCCGCACCTACTCTAGTTACCCCTGACTGAGTAGTTCCAGAGACAGCCGGGCCACCATACGTACCTTCAATATCTAACTTTGTCCCCGGTCCCGTCGTCCCGATACCGACGTTGAGTCCTTCTATTGTAAAATCTGTTCCTGTAACAATAGGAGTAGATCCTTTTGCGAAATGAAATCCTCCCTCTGCTCTTGATCGCATCCAAGAACCATTTCCTTGTATGTACGCACTAATAGTTTTTCCGTTGTTTAGGAAATCTAGTGATGAAATACTATCGGCTACGCGCCCTACCAGTCCAACACTAGATGCTCCACTAGATGATTGAACTTCTAAGGGATAAGTTGGTGAAGTTGTCCCAATACCGACGTTGCCACCAGGTAAAACTGTTAAAGATGTAGTTGAATTTTTCATATCATAAATATAAAAACCTCCAAGCCCACCTACACCACCTGTTGTTGGAGATTTTCCTATTTGCCAAGCATTATCTACACCACCAGTAGCACCACCAAAATTTACATATTGATATTGAGTAGCTCCACTCGATGTACCAATTCCAAGAACACCTCCACCAGAACTATTTCGTACAGAAGTACTACCATATACATCTAATGTAGTTCCTGGACTTGATGTTCCAATTCCAACCGTCCCATCAGTCTTTACAAATACCCCTTCGTTATCTCCATCATTAGAAATCCAGTAGCCAGAAGTTCGAAGATTTTGACTCATGATGTGGTTACCTAGATTGTCACCTCCAGCTCCGGCTAGTCCACAGTTATCAGTCGAGATATGAAGAGCTCCGTTTGAGTCTGCATATACACATTTGTTCCCTGCACTAGCTAGGACACTATTTCTAATATTTCCAACTACGTGTAATGCATCGAGTGGATTGGTAGTGCCGATACCGACGGAGCCACCGCCTTTATTTATTGCTATTGGCATATTCCCAGTGGCACCTGCGTCAATATGCCTCAAAGCAGCACTATCAGTCCATAAAAATAATCCATAAGAATCTGTTGTGTCCTTAATACTTATTCCACCTGCAAATGTATCTACAGAAGCTACTGTAGTTAATTTTGAAACAGGTGCCGTCGTCCCGATACCAACATTGCCGAGACTTTGTGCTAATACAATATCTCCATCATTTTGTATTTCTATAGGAGTATTTGTGCTTCCAGCATTTGATGTTCTTTGAATAAATTTAAAAATTCCTCTTGTTGAAGTATCATCCCCATAAGTTAAAAACAATGCACCACCATTCTCGTATGCCATCCCAATAGATGACGCAACCCCTGTAGTAAATGCTCCTGTAGAAACTATCGCTCCAGATGCAACTAATTTTTCATTTATATTCGTTGTTCCAATCCCAATGTTGCCATTTGATTGTATCCTCATCCTTTCTACTGACGGTGCATTATTTGTCGCAGGATTTGTTAAAAATCTAAGATTACTACCACCATAAGTACCACTTGGAGAACCAACAGCTGCAATATCAAAATATCTCTCATACGGAGAAGTCGATAAATAATAACTGTTAATTATATTTTGGTCTGAAGTTGCAGCTGTTGTCGTAGAATATGTAAGAGGAGCTGCATAAGATGTTGGTATACTATTAAATGATAATTGCCCTACTGGTCCCGTCGTCCCGATGCCGACGTT
>JAPLXT010000089.1 GCA_026395935.1 Candidatus Nomurabacteria bacterium
GGATACTTCACCTGTTTGATTTTCCCCACTTCTTTTAGGGTGGAGGAGTATTTTGACAGTGTCTCCATGGCAGGCAGTATTTAGGAAGCTATGATCTATTTCTATAGGATCATCTTGACCCTTGACCCTCACACTTCCGAAACCCTTATGAGATATAGTAATAATCCCCTCGATATATCTATCAGGCATATGAAGTACTACTTTATTGTGTTTATCTCTCTTTTTCACAATGTCAGTATAGCATAAAATTTGTTGTTGTTACTTTTTTATTGTGTTATTATTTAAAAGCTTTTAAAGAATTATATGATAAAAAAATCAAAAGTTATTGTTATACTTCCTGCTTTTAACGCTGAAAAAACACTTGAGAAAACAGTGAAGGATATACCAATCGACATAGTGAGTGAAATAATACTAGTTGATGATTGTAGTAGGGATGGGACTGTAGCTTTGGCACGAAAACTCAATTTGACTGTTTATACTCATGACAAAAATAAAGGTTATGGGGCCAATCAAAAGACTTGCTACACTGTGGCGTTAGAGCGCGGAGCGGATATTATTGTGATGATTCATCCAGATTATCAGTATGATGCCAAAGTTATCAAGTACTTAGTAGGTTTTATAGAAGAGGGATACGTAGATGTGATGCTCGGTTCTCGCATACGATCAAGGAAAGAAGTGCTAGAGGGGGGAATGCCTTACTATAAATATTTATCCAATCGCTTTCTTACTTTTTGGGAGAATGTTTTAAGCGGTCAGAATTTGTCTGAGTGGCATACTGGCCTTCGTGCATACAGAAGAGAAGTTTTAGAGTCAATTGATTTTATAAACAATTCCAATGATTTTGTTTTTGATTCGGAAGTTTTATTCCAAATCATAGAGAAGGGATATCATATCGGGGATATCCCAGTCCCTGTCCGATACGCAGTAGAGTCTTCATCTATAAATTTTGAGAGAAGCTTAGAATATGGAATTCTTACACTTTTCACAGCATTTAAGTTCTTCTTTAAAATGCAAATACAGAAAATTTATAAAAAGAAAAGATAATATATTTATATGATTTGCCAAAATGAAAATGTGAAAATTATTCTAGAGCCCAAAGATTACAAACTCTATAAATGCTTAGATTGCGGTCTAATTTTTGCTCGTAAAAATAAAGAGGAGACTTTGATCCAAACCGAAGTTTATAGTAATTATTATAAAGAAGATACAGGGGGAAGATTTAGTAATATTGTAGAGTCTCTCGTGAAAATGTTTCGCTTTATGCGTGCATATAAAATTTACTCCATCAATACAAAAGCTAAAAGTATACTAGATATAGGTAGTGGTAGAGGCTGGATACTTTATTTTCTTAAAAAATATTTTAAATATGATAGAGCAGTAGGTACACAGATCGCCATAAATGCATTTAAATTTTCAACAGAAAAACTTAAATTAGAGATTTATAATAAAGATCTCCTAGAATTATCTCTTGAGAAAAAGTTTGATATTGTAAGTATTTTGCACGTATTAGAGCATGTAGAGAAACCAGAAGAATATATAAAAAAGATTTATGAATTACTGGGTGAGGAAGGTATATTATTTATTGAAGTTCCTAACTACAATGCGTGGGCAAGAAAGATAACTGGCAAGCATTGGCTAGCTCTTGATTTGAAACATCATTTATTCTTCTTTACACCCAAGTCTCTCACAGATCTGCTAAACAAATATAATTTCAAAATTAAAAAATTAGAGACATTTTCTTTAGAATATTCTACTTTTACTTCTACACAGAGTGTTGTGAATTGGATTACCGATTCAGACTCATACTTTTTTAAATGGCTTCAAAAAAGAGACTGTAATCCAAAAATAATCTGGCACGCTTTTCTCTTCATTCTTTTCTTTTTGCCATGTTTTTTAATTAACCTTATTTTATATTTTTCAAAAAGTGGGGAAGTAATAACAATAACCGCACAAAAAAATGATTAACAAAGAAAATCAATATTATAAAACTTTTTTAGATGGATGGCACCCATTTTTTTGGATTAGTTTTTTGATTCTTTTGGTTTATGGAGCGACTCTTTTCTTTAATATTGTTTATTTGGACGACAATGTATTAGTAACTGGCCAATATCAGTTCAATAAAAGTTTATCAAATATCCCTCAGGCTTTTAGTCAGGATATTTTCCAAACACCTCTTGGTGGAGGGACTTTTTATAGACCCATCGAGAGATTAACTTTCATATTAGACGCTCAATTTGGAGAGGGAGCAGTTATCTTCATGTCTCATTTTAGTAATGTATTACTGCATATTTTAGCTATTTGCTTTCTTTTTATATTTTTAGTTAAATTAAAAATTAATAAATTAACAGCATTTTTGTTCTCATTGATTTTCGCCGTTCATCCACTCTCGGCGCAGACGGTAGCTTTCATTTCTGGGCGTAATGATTCTCTCCTTGCTATCTTTGTCTTCCCGGCACTTATTTTCTTGATAAATTATTTAGAGACAAGAAAGAATAAATTTCTGGTGTGGAATTTAATTTTCCTTGCACTTGCTCTTTTTACAAAGGAGACGGCAGCCGTCTTGCCAGGTGTTTTCATACTTTATATTT
>JAPLXT010000119.1 GCA_026395935.1 Candidatus Nomurabacteria bacterium
GGAATTGTCGTCCCAATCCCAACGTTATGTGCAGATGTATCCACATACAAATCAGAAGTATTTACTGCAAAGTCACCAGTTGTAGAAAGAGCAACATTTAAATTATTTCCTGCAAGAGGAGTCATAGTGATAGATCCAGTACTAATCAAAGATGGAGTAGAGACAGAAGTAGAGGAGAGTAATTTTGTAGCTGAAAGTGTATCAGTTGCGAAGGTTAGGTCGGCATCATCCACAAGTAGTCCTGCTGTTCCTGCGAAAGTTACTCTTCCTGCCGTTAATTGAGAGTCAGTGATGTTGCCTCCAGATAAAGTGGTGTAGGTAGTTGCACCGTTTAAACCAATTGCTCCAGTTCCAGTAATTGTAATTACAGATGGTAGATTATTTAATCCAAGTCTTAGTTGATTTCCTGTTGAGCCATCCCCTGCATAATAAAAGTTGAATTCAGCTTGGTTGTAAGCCGAATCAGCTTTACCCCAAGCAAATTGAGAAGTCGCTCCAGATGCTAGCCCTGTGCTATGAGCCATGAATACTTTATTATATCCACCATTGGCTGTAGCAGTAGGATCAACTACATGTAATCTGTATTGTGGATTCGTAATTCCAATCCCCACATTCCCACTTGCAACAATAAGTCCATAAGGTGCACCGAGTGTATTTGTGATATTTAATCCAGAATTAAAATCAAACTTCTTGTTCGTTGCATCCCAAGAGAGAAGAGCGTTTGGAGTAGTTGTTCCTCTTTCAAAAGAGAGAGCGGAATTCTCGGTATCAGCTGTAGCATTGTCGGAATTGATAATCCAACTATCGGATGATGTGCTACCGGTAGCCATGGTTCCGTAGATGTTGTTAGCTGTGATACTGTCTGTGTAGATAGTTCCGAATGGAGTAAGTGAAGAACCGATGTTAATACTTCCCATAGAAGCAAGGATGTTCCCACCGAAGGTGGAGGTACCTGTACCTACTTGGAATGTATTACTTCCTGTGACTGTGGTTGGTCCGTTAAGTGAGACTGTACTTGTACCTGTAGAGAATGTGTTTGATCCTGTTTGGGAGAAGGTGTTGTCTAGGGTAGTTGCTCCATGGAAAGTAAGTGATCCTGGAGTAGTAGTTGAACCGATGGTGTTGCTAGATGAAGCTCCACTACCAAATGTGTTGGTAGTATTGATACCTGTAGCTAGAGTTGTATTACCAGAGGAAGTGATAGTGGTAGATGAACTGTTTGGAATTGTAACTGTACCAGTACCGAATGTTACTGGTCTGTTGGTAGTAGTGTTGATGGAGAGGGTTGTGGCAGAGGTTAGATCAATGATTGGATTTAAGGATGAGATGTTTGTTGAGACATTGTTTAAGGTGAGTATGCCTGTACCTGTAGTGAATGTATTACTTCCTGTAATACTTGTATTTCCATTAAGTGATACAACTCCTGTACCAGTAGAGAAGGAACCACTACCTGATTGGATGAAGTTTGAATTGTTTTGGATTGTAACTGTTCCGTTAGATGTTAATCCTGAGGTAGTAGTTAGGAGGCCAGAGATGGTAGGAGTAGCAGTCCATGCAGTACCTGTGACTGTTAAGTCTCCACCTAATGTGGTGAGTCCGGTACCTACTTTAAAGGTATTAGATCCTGATACTTCGGTGTTTCCGTTTAAGGTGTTTGCACCTGTACCAGTAGAGAAGGTACCGGTACCGTTTTGAGTAAAGCTATTGTTAGCAGATAGTGTGACGTCCCCATTAAGAGAGATGGCTCCTGTACCGGTTGAGAGTGTATAGGCTCCTACTTGGGTAATGTTGTTGTTGAGAGTTGTTGGTTCGTTGATAGTGAGTGTTCCAGGAGCTTCAACTAGACCAATGATGGTAGTACCATTTAGTGTTCCGTTTGAGATACGAGGGGTTCGTAGGGAAGGCTCGTTTAGGATTCCTTCTTCTGTAATGTTATCAGATGAACTGTTGATGGAATTGATGATGGAGTCATAGACACGATCTGTTTGATTGGTGTTGTGAGAGATGTTGTTTTGTAATGCTAGTTCAATACCTTGGATTCGGCTTCCCAGTTCCGATATTGCCTGTTGTTGAGACTGATAGTCTTTTGCCCTTGGGTCAGTGATGTAAATATTTTTAATGATTGGGTTCCCTGATGTTTCTTTAAAAGTAGCACCCCCCCCGCGGCGGGATTGGTTGTTTCTATTACTACCACAGGAGTTGCTGTTGTAGTTACAAGAGAAGGAGGGAGAACAACTGTCTGGGTAATAGGTGCTGGTCCCTTTAGAGTAGCGATGAATGTTTCAGCTCCGTTCCGAATAGTCTCTGGGATAGATGTGATGTTGTTCCAGATTGATACAGCTAGATCCTTGGTATCAGTTAAAGATTGTTTTGTATTATTAATGATTGTATTAGTGAAAGATACCCATCCATCTGATATTCCATTGGAAGCTCCCAAGAGTGAATCACCTACGGAGGCGGTAGTAGCAAGGCCCAGATCTTTAGTTCCCGAGAATGCTCTTGTAGTTTCCTCTGGAATATTAAGAATTCCGTTTGTGTATGCTAGTGTTCCTTTGGTTAGATTATTATTTAGATTATCGGCGAATTGTTTGTGAGCGGTTAGTGTATTGATACCGTTGTCGATTAATTGATTGGTGAAGGTACTCCAACCTGATGCGAGAGCGGAGGAAGTGGAGAGTGAAACATTACCTAGTGTTATTATTAATTCTTTATCGTTATGAATTCCATTCTCGCTGTTGTCGAGGAGGAGGTTTGTGAAGGTGGACCAACCGGAAGCAAGATTATCAGAAGTGTTTGAGAGAGAATTAAGAGAAGCAACTATTTTATTATTTACAGAAACTGATACTTCTTTTAAAGTTAATGAAATTGAAGTTTTCATTATGCAACCTACGTTACCACTAGGACAATTGCTATCAATTATTTCCCCCGGTGTTTTAGTTG
>JAPLXT010000001.1 GCA_026395935.1 Candidatus Nomurabacteria bacterium
TTATGATAAACAGAAAGAGAATAGATTCTGCTAAGAATATTTATTCATACAAGAATCTTTTGAAATGTTATTATGAATGCCGTGAAGGGAAGAGGTATACCATAAATGCTTTAAAATTTGAGTTGAATTTTGAATCTGAACTTTTACAACTACAAAGAGAATTACAAAGTCATACTTACAAGCCGGGTCGCTCTATATGTTTTGTGGTTACAAAACCGAAAGCCAGAGAAATTTTCGCCGCTGACTTTAGAGATAGGATTATCCACCATATGCTGGTGGATTATTTAGAACCTATTTGGGAGCCGAAATTTATAGATCAATCCTATGCTTGTAGACGTGGCAAAGGTGCTCACAAAGCCATAGCAGACTTAAAAAAGTATATCCCAAAATTAAGTCAGAGTGGGCATAGGAGTGCCTACTATCTACAGGTAGATATTGAGAGCTTTTTTGTAAGTTTGAAAAAAGACATCTTGTTTAATTTGATTAAAAAGCATGTCAAGAATCCTGAGGTATTGTGGCTCACAGAAACTATTTTATTTCACAATCCTACTAGTGATTATACTCGTAAGTGCCAACTCTCACTTTTTGACCTTATTCCTGACCACAAATCACTCTTTAAAGTACCAGCATTTCAAGGATTACCGATAGGGAATCTGACTAGCCAATTCTTTGCCAATGTATATCTAAACGAACTCGATCAATTTGTAAAACATAAATTAAAAGTGAAATACTATATGCGATATGTTGATGATGCTGTTTTCTTATCAGAAGATAAAGAACAGCTCAAAATTTGGAAAAATGATTTGGATAAATTTCTGAAAGAAGAATTAAAATTAAAACTTCATCCTAAAAAGCAAATTTTGCAGGGTGTAGATAAAGGGATTAACTTTGTGGGTTATGTAGTAAAGCCCGAATACACTTTGATGCGTAGACGGATAGTAGTGAACCTAAAACAAAGGCTAAAATTCTTTAATCAAAATATAGAAGAATTTAAAGATAAGGAAGTCGGACTTCCACATGTGCTGTCGGTAGTGAATTCTTACTTTGGTCAGTTCAAACATGCGAAAACTTTTGGATTAAGACAAAAGTTATGGCATAAAAATTTTGGTGAACTACAAAAGTTTTTCACCCCAGTTGATAAAGAGTTAAGTTATTTTAAAATTACTAAATAAAGTTTTCTATTTTTTATTTCCGGCTCTATTATAAAATCTAAAAGAAACTAATAAGATCTAGCTCAAAAAGTATTTTCTATTTTAGATTTTGTCACAGGGCCAGAACTTACAAGCTCGACTATTCGGTCGCTTATAAGGAGAGCATAAAATCTATTGCGGTCCTACTCAGTTGTTTAGGCTATCATAGACGACTATAAAATGAAATAGTTTATACAAAGCCTTGGTTTTGATTAAATTAAATATATAGTTAAGTAGTAGGACAACTTTCTAATGCTGGCAACAACTACTGGTCTGCTACTACGGTATCCAACAACACTCAGAACGCTTGGATCACGAACTTGAACAACGGCAACACGAACAACAATAATAAGACTAATAGTGCCAGTTATAGGGTAAGGTGTGTCCGCTAGGCAATGGATTTTAGCTCGGGTCCCTAATAATTCTAAGCTAGGCAAGACCTAGTTCAAATATTTTATGGCACAATATTTACATTTACCGATATATATTAAAACCTATAATTTTATTAAAATTGTTCATCGTATTGTTCATCAATTCCGTAAAGAATATAAATATACTTTAGGTTCTGAGTTACTTCATATAATCTGGCAAATATTAGACGAAATAATAGCCACAAATTCACTTCCAGATAATGAGAAAAAAGAGGGAATAGAGGAAATCAGTCAATTATTTGATAAATTTAAAATCCGATTCAGATTTGCTTATGAAGCTGGGCTTGTGCCTTGTGCCAAGTTTGGTATAGCTCAAAAGGAGATAGGAGAGATAGGAAAGATGATAGGAGGTTGGCAAAAGTGGTCAAAGTGATGTATAATATCTATATAAAATGAAGAAATTAAAATCACTGACAATTTTATTTACTTTAATCTTAATTGGGTTTTTTGTGACTGAGAATTTTGTATTTGCTTCAAATACTAATGGCACTATTGATACTACTCATAAGTATGCTTGGGGTGAGAATACAGGCTGGATTAATTTTGGTGCTTCAAATAGTGGCGTGACTATTACAGATTCAAAGCTTACGGGCTATGCTTTAAGTGAGAATTTTGGTTGGATTAATCTAGACAATATTACAAATGATAGCGAAGGTAATTTATCAGGTCTAGCTTGGAGTGAGAATACTGGCTGGATAAAGTTTAATCCTACCAATGGTGGAG
>JAPLXT010000125.1 GCA_026395935.1 Candidatus Nomurabacteria bacterium
TAATAGCATCAGAGATCATTACAAAGCCCAAGACTTTTTCGAGAGTGGCCAATATTACAGGAGTTTTGCCTTCCATCGTTTCTTTTTCAATTTCTTCTTTATCAAAACTTAAATTTAGATCAGTTATAAGTTTTGTATTACCAGCAAAATATTCTACTTTATCTATTGTTCCTTTCAATCCTTTTCCTTTTATTATTTCAAAATTTTCAACATCACTTATTTTTATATTTTTTTCTTTTGCGTAATTTATTATTGCATGAGCGATAGGGTGCTCTGATTTATTTTCAAGAGAAGAAAGAATAGCTATTAATTCAGTATCATTTAATTCTCCGTAATTTTTAATACTAACTAATTCAGGTTTACCTTTTGTGATGGTTCCTGTTTTATCAACAACAATCACATTTACTTTGTGGAGTTTCTCAAGTGTTGCCGCGTCTTTGATAAGTATTCCTTCTTTAGCACCAAGCCCTACTCCTACAATAATAGCGGTAGGTGTCGCAAGTCCTAGAGCACACGGGCAAGCTATTACTAGAATTCCAACAAATGATGATAATCCAAACGAAAGAGCTGTAGAAAATCCTAGATAGTAAGCTCCTACAGAAAGCCAGATTATAAGGGTTAAAAATGCTATACCAAGAACAATAGGAACGAAAACGCTAGATATTTTGTCAGCGAGTGCCTGTATAGGTGCTCGGCTGCCTTGAGCATCTTCAACCATTTTAATTATATGAGCCAAGAATGTTTCAGATCCAACTTTTGTCGCCTTGAAAGTGAAAGTACTATTAGTATTCAAAGTGCCTGCGACAACAGTATCACCAATATTTTTCTCTACTGGCATTGGCTCACCTGTGACCATCGCTTCATCTATAAAAGAACTCCCTTGCGTAATGATTCCATCTACAGGGATTATTCCTCCTGGTTTTACAACTATGAAGTCTCCATGAACTACTTCATTAATAGAAATTTCAATTTCTATTCCATTACGAATTACGAGTGCAGTTTTTGCTTGAAGGTTTAAAAGTTTTTCTATAGCATCGCCGGTTTTAATTTTTGAACGAGCTTCAAGATATTTACCGAGTGTTATAAAAGCTATCACTATTATAGTCACATCAAAATAAGTTTGATTTACATTTAGATATGGAGCCAAAGTTTCTTCAAATGCTCCAATGATGAAGCTATATAAGAAAGCAACAGAAGTTCCTATTCCTATCAAAGTATCCATATTTGCTTTTCCGTGACGAAGAAAACGAGATAGCCCAAGTAAATAAGGCTTACCTACGACAAAGAGGGTATACGTAGCAAAGATAGGGAGCAAATGATGGAAGAATTCTTTCCAAATATTTGGCATTACTCCTACGAGATGTAGTTCTGCAAATATATCCCACCCCATAATAAAGACACTAATGATAGCAAGTGGAATTACGGTTACGATCATAGTCTTCATATTTTTTAATTCTGCTAGCTTCTCATTTTTTGAACTATTCATCCCCATATGCATAGCATGTTCATTCTCTTCTTCTATTGCCAGAGTATATCCCAGTGGTTCTATTTTATCCGAAAGTTCTTTTGCTGTTACTTTTTCATTATTAAAATTAACCTTCGCTGTTTCTGTCGCATAGTTTACTTCCACAGATTCTACACCTTCAGTTTTTTTGAAAGTTTTTTCAATTATTCCTGCACAACTCGCGCAGTGCATGCCTTTGATTTTATATGTTTTGTTTATCATAAATTATTTTAAATAACACGTAATAAAACTGTTCTCGAGTGAACCCTTTCGCAGGCTGTCGAGCCGAGAAGAGAAAATTTTCAGCAGAAAATTATTCGTGGTGAGTCCGAGAATAGTTTTATGGAGTGTTGACTACTTTCTCTTCAAACCATAAACTTTTAATATTTCCTCGGTCGCCTTTTTTGTTTGCCCTTTTTGGATTTGGTGGACGAGGCAAGTGCCTAAATGACTTTCCATAAGTGCGTCTTCTACTCCCGAGAGAGCTTGCTTCACAGCGGAAGTCTGAGTAATGATATCTATACAGTATGTTCCTTTTTCGACCATTTCCTGTAAGCCTCTGACTTGCCCTTCAATAATCTTCAAACGACGTATTAGTTTTTGGTTGTTATGTTGCATACGGCAAGTATATACCCCCTAGGGGTATTAGTCAAGAGAGAAAGAAATTTTATTTAAGTGTATTTATTTCTGTATAGAATTTATCTCGTCCTTTTTGTGTAAGGTCAGGATTGCCATGTTTATCAATAGGGACTTGATTTACATCAATCGCGTTTATTTCCATATCGGTAGTTTCTTTTAGTTTATTTATCGCTACTATTAAGTCTTCTTCATTTCCATTTATCACAATACCTTTTGTTCTTACTTCTGGATGTTCCTCTTTTTCAAGTTTTTGGAATTTACTACCACTTCCTACATCTCCAAGAGGGGAATCGCCAATAATAAGAATTTTATCATATGGAATTTTTATTCCTTTTGCTTCTAATTGTTTTATTAGATATTGCATCTTATATTCTTTTTTTCCGGGAACGTCTGTATCTGTCGCACAATCTATAAAGGATTCTCCTAGTCCTGCATATTTACAGAGTGCATTTGCAAACTTTTTAGGATTGGCTGTCATTCCGACTATTACTACTCCAAGTCTTTTATATAAAGCATTTAGTTTATATATAGGTTGTATTTTCGCTTCATCAAAAAAATTAGGATTCTCTTTTGCTTGTTTCTCTACTGTGCTAGCTGCGATATCATCAAATTTTTCTAATAGTTTATCGCATTCTATATGTAGAGGGTCATTCGGTTCATCGATATTTTCTCCGTCTTTTCCGACAGCTAGAAATTCTTCTTCATATTTATCTGGATTTTTCCATTCCGTTTTTCCTAAATTATAAATAGCGTGCATTCTGTAAAGTTCACGCCACATTGTTCCTAGTCTAAAACCCGCCAAATGAACACGTCCGACTTCTTCAATTCCATCTTTTGAAACTGCCTCTGGCCACATGGCTTTACGTATTTCTTTGTATGTAGGCTCAAGGTGGAGCAGTGTTTTGTCTATATCTTCGAAAACAATGAGTGGTGGCTTACCATCTTTATCAAGTCTAATTGAAAAGGATTCAAAATTTCCATCAGCATTTTCTAGATTGGAAGTAAAAGATTTCCGTGTGTATTCTGGTTTGGGTTCTATTCCGTTGTTCATTCCTTCGTGCATATTCATATGTATATAGTAGCATAAAAATGGGATAGTAAATTATTTGTTATTGTAATATAATCATTAATATTATGACGCATATTCCTTTGATATTAACGATTCTCTCTTCCCTCATTTTTCTTGGATTTTTTGTTTTATATAATAAAGATATTTTAAATGGATCTGTTAAGCCCAATATAGTAAGCTGGGGACTTTTTAGTTTGATTACTTTAATAAATGCAGTTACTTATATTGCTTTTACTCACGATATTTTCAAAGGGGCTCTTGCTTTCACAGACTTTTTCACTTGCATTGTGATTACTTGTTTGATTATTTTTAGGGGTCAGCTTAGGAAGCTCTCTCTCTCAGAGATAATTATAATTATTTTATCTGTAGCATCTTTAGTTGTTTGGTGGTTGTTGAAGTCTGCTCTTTATGCGAATTTATTATTACAGCCAGCTTATATTTTAGCTTTTATTCCAACTCTTAAAAATGCATGGGCAAATCCACAAAATGAAAGTTCACTTGTATGGCTTATGTGGGCGTTTTCTTTTTTACTGACGATTACAGTAATTATTATTCGTTGGGATAATAATTTTGCCGATATAATAAATTCATCAATAGCATTTATTTTGCACTTGAGTGTGGGGTTGCTGGCGGGGAGGGGGAAGAGGGTTTAGATGTAGAATAAAAAAAGATGACGGGATCGTGAGTACACTTTCGGTCACAAGTATTTTTCTGCTGAAAAATCTCGCGACCCCGACTCGCGCCGTCGCGCTCCGTCTTTCGATTCCCGCCATCTCTGATATAGCCAAAAGAAAAAGACACTCATTCAGGGTGTCTTTTTCTTTTGGTGTGGAGATGGCGGGAATCGAACCCGCGTGC
>JAPLXT010000053.1 GCA_026395935.1 Candidatus Nomurabacteria bacterium
AAGTGAATTCAAATCAAAAATAAAAAGTTCAAACAACGATGAAGAAAAGGAAAAATTAAAAGAACTTCTCTTAAATACAAAGCGTGAAATCGGGGACATCGTTCTAGGTAAGGTTCTCAATGAAATAGCCTACCACCATTACGGACTCAAGTACGGAAGTTGTTTCGAAGCAAGTATCGGAGCTGAAGCTATCTATACTATATTTAAGAATCTTGATTTGGAAAAATTAAAAAATGAAACAGCCCTAATGATTCCAAAAGCTTCTACAATAGACAAGGAAAAGTTAGAGAAGAGAATGTCCTTAATCCGCTCAATGATGCACTCAGGTATTCGTCCTGAATGGATGTTCCTCACTGTCATTCCCGTTATTCCTCCAGCACTTCGTCCGATGGTGGCTCTCGATGGTGGACGTCACGCAACTTCAGACTTAAACGACCTCTATAGACGTGTCATAAATCGTAATAATCGTCTAAAGAAATTGAAAGAAATTGGCGCGCCAGATGTTATTCTTCGTAATGAAAAAAGAATCTTACAAGAAGCGGTAGACTCACTTATCGATAACTCAATCGCCAAGCAGAATGATTCTCAAGCTGTTTCTGCTTCACAAAAGCGCGCACTTAAATCATTGTCAGATAACCTTAAATCAAAACAAGGTTTGTTCCGTCAAAATCTTCTCGGTAAGCGTGTGGACTATTCTGGACGTTCCGTTATTGTCGTTGGTCCTCAACTTAAACTCAATCAATGCGGTCTTCCAAAGCACATGGCGCTCGAGCTCTTCAAGCCTTTCGTAATTTCAAAAATACTTGAGACAGAGCTTGCCTTCAATATTCGCGGAGCTAATCGTCTAATAGAAGAAGGAGTACCTGAAGTTTGGGCTATTCTCGAAGAAGTGATTCGTGGAAAATACGTTCTCCTAAACCGTGCTCCTACACTTCACAGACTAGGTATTCAAGCTTTTAATCCTATACTTATCGAAGGACATGCTATCCAAGTGCACCCTCTAGTCTGTGCTGGTTTCAACGCCGACTTCGATGGAGACCAGATGGCCGTCTACGTACCACTTTCTGATATGGCGCAAATGGAAGCTCGCGAATACATGGCTTCAAATAAAAATTTACTTAAACCTCAAGATGGTTCACCTATCGTCATGCCCAAGATGGATATTGTTCTCGGTTGTTATTGGATGACCAAGTCCGTAGATGGAGAGCGTGGAGAAGGAATGGCCTTCTCAAATCCAAATCAAGCTATTACAGCTTTTGATTTAGGAGTAATTACTTTCCGTGCAAAGATTAAAGTTCTTGGTACAGAGAAGGCTCGTTACTCTCGTTTTGAAAATAAAGCTTTCGAAACTACAGTTGGAAGACTTTTCTTCAATACTATTTTCCCAGATGATTTCCCTTACCTAAACGAAGAGATTACGATCAAACGCATGTCGCTACTTGTCGATGAACTTATAGTCCACTATGGTATCGATGCTACTCCAAAATTCTTGGATAAAATTAAGGACTTTGGTTATCAATATGCTACTTACTCAGGAGTCACTTGGGGGATTGATAACGTGACTGTTCCTCCAGGCAAGAAAGCAATCGTTCTCAAGTTCCGTAAAGAAGAAGAACTTGTTCGTGATCAATTTGCTGAAGGACTTCTCTCTGAAGACGAACAATATCAAAAAGTTATCGAAATATGGGAACATGCTAAGAAAGAAATTGAAAAAGAAATTCCAGCTACACTTGACACAAAGGGTTCTACTTACGACCTTATTACTTCTGGAGCTCGTGGAAACATGGGATCCCTAGTGCAGATGTGTGGAATGAAAGGACTCATCGTAAATACTTCCGGAGCAACTCTCGACTTCCCAATTATTCCTTCATATATAGAAGGACTTTCACCACTTGAATACTTCATTACAACTCACGGTTCACGTAAAGGTGCAGCCGACACGGCCCTAAACACTGCTAAAGCAGGTTATCTTACACGTAGACTAGTAGACGTCGCTCAAGATGTCGTAGTTACTGAAGAAGACTGTGGAACGAAAAATGGTAAGAAAATTGTTGAAGTTGAAGGTGCTTTTGCTAAATACATTCATGGACGCGTATTGCTCGCCGATGTAAAAGGTCCTGATGGAGCAGTTGTCTTTAAGAAAGGTAAACTTATAATGAAAGAAGATGCAAGATTGATGGAAAAGATGGGAATAAAAGAAGCTCTAGTCCGTACTCCACTTTCTTGTGAGACGACCCACGGTATTTGCCGTATTTGTTATGGCTTAGATCTAGGACGAAATTGTATGATTGAGCTTGGTCAAGCTGTTGGTATTATCGCCGCTCAAGCCATCGGTGAACCAGGAACACAGCTTACACTTCGAACCTTCCATGCTGGTGGAGTCGCTACTGTGGATATTACTACCGGTCTACCTCGTGTTGAAGAAATTTTCGAGAGACGTATTCCAAAGAATCCTGCAATCATTTCCGAGACAGAAGGTGAAGTTATCGATATAACAGACAATGGTAAAGAGAAAACAATTAAAATTCTTTCAGATTCAAAAGCAGATGGTAAGAAGAATGAGATGGAGTACACAGTTGCCTTCCGTCGTCAGCCACTTGTAAAAGTTGGATCACATGTAATGAAAGGCGACCTCCTTACAGATGGGTCTGCTGATATTAATGAAATTGTGAAGTATGGTGGTAAGGAAATAGCAGAAGATTATATCGTAGACGAGATCAACAAAGTTTATGATTTACAGAGTGCCTCAATCTCAAGAAAACATATTGAAATAATTATTCGTCAAATGTTCTCACGTAAAAGAATTAAAGATGCTGGAGATACTACATTCTCCCCTGGTGAGATTATTGAAACTATAGAATTAATAGAAGAAAATGACAGAGTAGTAAGTGAAGGTGGTAAAAAAGCCGAAGCAGCTACTATTGTTCTCGGTATTACTGAAGTTTCTCTTACTACTAAGAGTTGGCTCTCAGCAGCTTCATTCCAGAACACAAACCGCGTCTTGATAAATAATGCTATTCGTGGAGGAATTGATAATCTACGAGGACTCAAGGAAAATGTTATTATCGGTGGGCTTATACCTGCAGGTACTGGCTTTGGAGTAGTGCGTCCAAGTAAAGAGAAAGAAGAAGTGAATGAGGAAAGTGCTTCTTAATAACAATGCCAATCTGAAAGATTGCTTTCAGATTGGCACGGGCGATAGTTTAAAAAAATATGTCATCATCTTCTGTTGATAAAATAAAAGAAAGACTATCCATTGTCGACGTTATATCTTCCTATATACAAGTCGAACAATCAGGAAAGAATTTCAAAGCGAAGTGTCCTTTCCATAACGAGAAGACACCGTCCTTTTTCATATCACCAGACCGAGGTACATATTATTGTTTTGGCTGTGGCGAAAAAGGGGACATCTTTTCTTTCGTAGAGAAATTTGAAGGGACTGACTTTATGGGGGCGCTTAAACTCTTGGCCGAGCGTGCTGGAGTGATTATTGAATACAATAGAAATGATAAAGAAAAAGATAAAAAGGAACTTTATTATGAAATTCTAGAAGAGGCCACAAAGTTCTTTGAAGTTAATTTTGAGACAAATCTTAGTGCGCGTGCGTACTTATTAGGTAGGGGCATGACGGATGCCAGCATCAAAACTTTTCGTATTGGTTATGTAAAAGACGAATGGAGATCTTTGTCTGATTATTTAATTGGTAAAGGATACAGAAAGGAAGATATAGAAACAGTAGGCTTAATAAAGAAGAATGAAGGAAGCTTCTATGATCGATTCCGTTCGCGTATAATATTTCCAATAAGTGATTCTAGCGGCCGAGTTATAGCTTTCTCTGGAAGAATTTTTGGTAAGGAGGATGATAAAGAAGCCAAATATTTAAACTCTCCTGATACACCGCTTTTCAATAAATCAAATGTCCTCTTTGGTATAGACAAAGCAAAATCATCCATACGAACAAGAGGGTATAGTATAGTGGTTGAAGGCCAGATGGACTTGATACTTTCTCACCAGATAGGATTTACAAACACTGTAGCAGTCTCAGGTACGGCTTTCACTGATAGTGTAGTAGATAACCCGCTTCGCCACGGCCAGAGCGAGGCGAGTGAGTCCAAGATTAATAATCTTGGTTTGATAAGGAGATTATCGCCTAATATAATTTTTGCTTATGATGGAGATGGTGCTGGGGTGAGGGCGGCAAGTCGTTCGGCGATGATAGCCTTATCGCTAGATATGCAAGTAAAAGTAGCAGCATTGCCAGAGAGCAAAGATCCTGCAGATATTATAAAAGAAGATGCTCCACTATGGAAAGATATTATTAAAAATGCTAAGGACATCATAACTTTCCACGTCGAAAGAATTTGCAATAATACAAATGATATAAGACAGCGTGGCAAACAAGTACGAGAAATTATTTTTCCATTTTTAGTGATGATTAAAAGTTCAATAGATAAATCTTCATATATTTCCATCATTCATTCCAAGACTGGAATACCGGCCAATGCAATTATAGAAGACTTTAATCTTTATGAGCGTAATTATCTTGTAAACAATAAAACAGAGAAAGAAATCAGTGATGTAAAGAAAAAGGAGGTAGTATCACGTAGAGATGGATTAGAGAAGAGATTGTTCGGTATAATTTTCTGGCAAGAAAGAGAAGGATCAGGTATCGATATAAAGAAAATATATAAAGAATTGGAAGAACGGATAGGCGGAGAGGATTTTGCACGGATAACTACATCTTATGATCCGTTTAAAGAAGTTCTCGCATCTGAAGCAGAAATGTGGTATGGTAGCAGAATAAAAGACCTTCCTCGTGATCTAGCCGAGATAATACTTAACCTAGAAGAGGAAATTTTGAATGAACGTTTAATTTTGTTATTAGATAAAATAAATGGAAATAGTGGTGGAGATGTAAATTTTGACGGAGGTCCCCTGCTTATGGATTATCAGAGAATAGTCGAACGTATAGAAAAAATAAAGGGCCATAGGTTACAATAATATTATGATAAAAAAGATTAAAAAAATAAAAAAGGTAGTTTCCAAGAAAAAGAACATAAAAAAAGTTCTTAAGAAGGTAAAGAAGCACTCTCCTATGAAGAAGATTATTAAGAAGGTAGCTAATAAAAAGAAAATTTTGAAATCAAAAACAAAGATAAAGGCAAAAGTAAAAGCAAAGATAAAAACAAAAGTAGCTAAAGCCAAAGTTAAGGTTTCTAAAAAGAAAGCTCCAGTCAAACATATGTCTGCCGCTAAAAGAGAGCAAATGGAGAAAAAACAAAAAGATCAAGATGATAAATCTTTTGAAATAATAGAAAAAGGCAAGAAGAGAGGTTTCGTAACTTATGATGAGATCATAAAAGAATTTCCAGATATAGAAAATAATATTTTATTCCTCGATGATCTCTATGAGCGTTTTTCTGTTGCTGGTATTGATGTCCTTGAAGGAGGAAATTTACTCGATACAAGTGGAGATGTGGAGAAGCTAGCCCTCAAGTATAGTAAAGATGCGAAGACTTATGATTCTATTCAGATGTATTTGAAAGAGATCGGTCAGTATCCTTTGATTGCTGCCAACGAAGAAAAAGATTTAGCAAAAAGAATTGAGAAAGGGGATATAGAAGCCAAGAATTTACTTGCTCGTGCGAACCTTCGTCTCGTAGTTTCAATTGCCAAGAAGTATGTTGGACGCAGTTCTGACCTTACTTTGCTTGACTTAATTCAGGAGGGGAACTTGGGTCTATTTAAAGCCGTCGAGAAATTCGACTGGACTAAAGGTTACAAATTCTCAACTTATGCTACTTGGTGGATTCGCCAATCTATTACTCGTGCTCTTGCCGATCAGTCACGTACGATTCGTATTCCTGTGCACATGGTAGAAACTATTTCCAAGTATAAACAAGTATTCCGTCGTTTGTCTCAAGACCTTGGACGTGAACCACTTGTAGAAGAAATTGCAATGGAGATGAATTTAGAAGTAGAGAAGATTCACATTATAGAGCAGATTAATCAGGAGACAGTTTCACTGGAACAACCAATAGGCGACGATGATGACAAGTCTACAAGAGGGGAATTTATTCCAGATGACAAGATTCTTCGTCCAGATCAAGAGGCTTCTCGTAGAATTCTTTCTGACCAAGTCAAAGAAGTGCTTGAGACTCTTTCTCCTAAAGAAAGAAAGATTCTTGAACTTCGTTATGGATTGACCAATGGAGTCCAGCACACACTTGAGGAAGTGGGTCTTGAATTTGGCGTCACTCGTGAACGTATTCGTCAGATCGAAGCCAAAGTCCACGAAAAACTCCGCAACAATGAAAAAATCGCCAGACTGAAGAATTATTTCGACTAAAGTTCCCCCTAGGCTTTATTTAGGGTAAAGTAATTACCAATCTAACGCTATCGCGCCAAAGTGGTAAAATGATATAAATAAAATGGAAAGTGAAATAAAAAACTGTCAGAATTGTAAAAAAGACTTCACAATAGAGCCTGATGATTTTTTATTTTATGAAAAGATGAAAGTCCCTCCACCAACATTCTGTCCGCATTGTCGTCTTGCTCGTCGCTTGATTTGGAAGAATGAGAGATCTCTATATAAAAGAAAATGCGATATGTGTCAGAAAAATATTATTGCCATGTATGATGAAAAGGCTATTTTTCCTGTATACTGTTCAGAATGTTACAAGAGTGATAAATGGGAAGCATCTATATATGCTCAAGATTATGACTTTTCTAAATCATTTTTTAAACAGTGGCACGAACTAATGAACAAAGTTTCTAGGCAGTCATTATGGCAATTTGGTGACTCTATTAATTCTGAGTATGCTAATTTTATTTATTTTGTTAAGAATGTTTACTTAAGTTCATCTGTTTTGACTGGATCTGAATATGTTTATTTTTCTAATAATATTGATAACTCGAAACAGATTATTGATTCATATAATTTAATTGATAATGAATTAATTTACGAAGGAATGGGTGGAACAAAAAATTATAATTGCCAATATTGTTATTGGTCAGCAAATTGTATAGATTGTAATTTTATTTTAGATTGTAATAATTGCCAAGATTGTTTTGGTTGTGTAAATTTACAAAATAAAAGATTTTGTTTCGAAAATATTCAACTTACTAAAGAAGATTATGCAGAAAAACTTAAATTATATAACATAGGTAGTTACAAATTTGTAAATAAATATATCGAAAAATTTCGTACTTTTTCATTAAACTTTCCAAGAAAATATGCAAGAACTATAAATTCATTTGATTCAACTGGAGACGAATTAAGAAATAATAAAAACACACTTGTTTCTTTCAATGTATATGATTCTGAAAACCTTAAATATACATATAGGTGTGTTCACGCAAAAGATTCTATGGACATATGTCATTCATATGCAGAGCAGGCATATGAGCACGCTTTTGCAGGCGCAGAAAATAGTCAAAATATTAAATTTGTTATTACAGGAGAAGCAGCTTTGAGTATGGTTGAGTATGTTGATGCTTGTAAATCATCATCAAATCTCTTCGGTTGCATCGGTCTTAAAAATAAACAATACTGCATTCTAAACAAGCAATATGCAAAAGAAGAATACGAAGAATTAATTCCGAAAATAAAAGAGCAAATGAATGAAATGCCCTATGTAGATGCAAAAGGAAATGTATATAAATATGGAGAATTCTTCCCTTATGAACTCTGTCCATTTGGATATAATGAAGCAGTTATTAATGATCACTTCCCACTAACCAAAGAAGAAATAATAGAGAGAGGATATAAATACAAAGAAAAAATTGATAACAAATACACCATCACACTCAAAGCAAATGATATACCAGATGATATAAAGGAGATAAATGAATCTATACTAAATGAAGTTATAGAATGTGAAGTCTCTGGTAAGGCCTTTAAAATAACTCCATTTGAACTTCAATTCTACAAAAGGATGAAAATACCTATTCCTAGACTTCATCCAGACGAGAGATATAAGAGACGCCTAGCATTGAGGAATCCTATGGTTCTATATCATCGTTCATGTATGAATGAAGGATGCACAAATAGTTTTGAGACTACATATGCACCAGATAGATCAGAGATAGTGTATTGTAAGGAATGTTATCAAAGAGAAGTATATTAAAAAAGTTCCAGAAGCAAGGCTTCTGGAACTTTTTTAATTATAAGATTACAGTTTATCTGATACTGGAGCGGGAGCTGGGTTTAAGAGGCCGAAGAGGAGGTCTGTATATTTCCAGAAGGCATCATTACCCTTAAGAGTAGCTACGCATTCAGCAGCGATTAACTTCTCAAGTGAACCTTGGTGTATAGGCCAGTGACGGTATATCCAAGCAACATTGCCATTTGATCCTTTTACTATTTGGTCCATAGTAGCATGGAAAGCCTTACAATAAGGACATTCATAGTCAGAATATTCTATCACTACAATAGGAGCATCTGGATTACCAAGAAGATGATCTCCTGGTTCAGTTACGGCTATTTCACCTGTATAGGCTGTTGTAACTTTTCCAGCATTTACTTCATCAATTAATTTTTGAACCTCAGTTGCTGGTAGAGCTCCACGAACCTCAGCTTTAACGCCATTCTTTCCAACGATAACAGAGTAAGGAGTACCTCTTTGTTCTGCAGGCACACCTTTCATTGCAGCTTCTACACTTGCACTAATCTTTGTCTGTAGAGCTGTTTGATCTGTATTTTTGATACATTCTGCAAACTTCTCTTTATTGACTCATACTTGTGCTGATAAAGTTTGGTCTTTATTTGTGGCACCATTTACTCCACCTTGACTTCCTCCCTTAGTTATTAAAATTGCTAACATCACAAGAAATCCTGCAACTATGATAGCTGTAGGTGTATTAATTTTTTGGTTTTTTATATTTTCCATCTCATCATTATATCATAAATTCAAATTAAGCAAATAAAATACATA
Organism: Candidatus Nomurabacteria bacterium; assembly: GCA_026395935.1. Classification (GTDB taxonomy): domain Bacteria; phylum Patescibacteriota; class Minisyncoccia; order Phycocordibacterales; family UBA9973; genus UBA8515. Next base: position 8,937 of record JAPLXT010000053.1, read on the forward strand.
TTGAAAAATATGGCTAAATATGATATAATGTAAAATACTTATGGATTCAGTGTATACAACCATATTTTATGTGTTTTCTTTCATTTCTGTCTATGTACAGATATTTTTTTTAATAACCTTTTTAGAGAAAAGACGCCATATTGTCCACAATCCAGAGAATTTAGAATTAAATTACTATCCCACCGTAGTCATCTCAGTTCCTGTTTATAATGAAGAATCTACAATTACTAAAACAGTTAAATCCCTTCTTTCCTTAGATTACCCTAAAGACAAATTAAAAATTTATATAGTAGATGATGGAAGTAAAGATAACACATGGAACGTAGTTCAAGAATTTAAAGATAATCCTAATGTTGTTCTTTTACAAAAAGAAAATGGTGGGAAGCACACAGCTGTTAATCTAGCAATAGAAAAAACTAATTCAGAATTCTTTGGTTGCCTTGATTCAGACTCTCTTGTTCACCCACAAGCTCTTAAACGAATATTAAAATATTTTGAAAGAGATCCTAGGACTATGGCCGTTGCTCCTTCAATCATCGTCTATAATCCTAAAAATATTCTTCAATATGCTCAGAATGTAGAATACGACATGTCTATCTATACCAAGAAAATGCTTGGTTT
>JAPLXT010000081.1 GCA_026395935.1 Candidatus Nomurabacteria bacterium
CAGCTAATTTTCTTTTTCTGAATTCGGCGAAATTTTGGGGTTAGATTCTGCCCGCAGATTGGGGTCGGGGGGATGAATGCGGGCAGAATCGTTTTTTGGGCTGGGCTATGGATAAAAAAGGTGATAAGTGATATTATATGAACATACAACTGAATATGTCGCCTAACCCAAAAGCTTGCTTTTGGCATGGTGAAAAACCCGATGAAAGATAAAGAACTCCTAGTCAGAGTTCACCTTTCATCGGGTCGTAGCTGGAAACGGCTATGGGTAGTCGCAAGATTATCGTTCTGGCTGGGAGCTTTTTGCGTAAATAGTCAGAATTTATTAGTTTAAATAAAACCCGATGAAAGAAGATTTTAAAATTCATAGTAAAAGTGAATATGATAACGGAATAAAAGTTTATGAAAATTATAAAGAAATTATTGTTCCTGAAAAAGATTATAGAAACGAATTAGGAAAAGAAATAAAAAATCAACCGAAAGAAAAAAGAGTAGATATTCTTGAAAATAATAAAAAAGGTAACTATTACAAAATGGCTAAAAGTATTTTTGAACAAGAAAAAAATATCAAAAATCGGGTAGAAAAAGGAGAATTATCTTCAGTAGAAAATGGTTGGAAAGAAATCGCAAATGAAAGAATTAATTCACTTTTAGAATTGAATCAAAAAATTATAGAGTGTCGCAAGATTGCTGATGATATTTTACCCAGATATGAAGAAAATAAAAGTAATATAACAAAAGAAGAAGCACTTGAAGCAGGTCTAAAACTATCTGAATTAGATGATTTTCTACAAGATAAAAATTATTTTTTAGATTCTACTTTTGAAACTATTAATATGGATTTTGTCAGAATGAAATTGGGAAATATTAAAGGTTCTTTAGACCACAATAATATTAGTGAGGGATTTATTGAAAGAGTTTGTGGTAGTTATGGAGCTCTTGATGAATTAAAAGGTTTGGGAGATTATGGGAGAGATGAAGACAGAGAAACAAATATTCTTAAATTTACTTTATCAACTAGAAGAGCATTAAATAAACTATCATTAGATAATTGTGTTGAAGTTTTAAAAGGGAAAGAAATGCCTAAAGATTTAGAAGATAAATTATGGACTAATATTTTATTTAACAATATAAATCCAGATAATTTTTTCAATTTTATTGAAAATAACAAAGAAAAAGTATATGATTCAGATATTGAAACTTTTATCAAAAAAACTTTAAATTCAGAAAATATAGATAAATTAATAAATGAAAAAACGACATCAATTATAAAGCCTATTACTTTACTTGAAATTATTTCTAAGAACACTGATTCTTCTGATAAAAAAGTATCCAAAGTTATTAAATCAATATATGAAAGTAATACTGAGCAAGTTCTTAATAGTTCATTACCATTATTTGGAGAAAAAAGTTTATTTAAAGGTTTAGAAAATAAATCGACATTAGAGCAAGAAGCATTTAATAAAAATATTAATTTTATAGTAGAAAGTCTTGAAAAAGAATTGCCAGAAATTAGAAATAGAATTAATAGATTCTATAATCAAAATGGTAGAGGTGACACACCTGGTTTTGGATGTGGAACAATCACTCATATCCTTAAAAAAATAGGTGAAGGAACTGATAATAATTTAAGATTGGAAAATTATAAAGAAATTATAGACAAAATTAATTATCTTTCAGATTATGTTGAAAGTACTTACATATATGCCCAACAAGATATATCAGAATTAGAAAGTGAAGTTCTAGTGAAATTAGAAAAACTATTTAATGAAAAACCAGAAGGTTTAATTGGAAAAGATTTAGAATTATTTGTTAATCAAATAGGTGGCAAAAATATTTATCATAATGGTGAATACCAACTAAGTGTTGGTTCTGATGCACAATTTTCTTCTAAACCCTCCAATGGAGAAAAAATAAGTTATCTAACTGTAAATAAAATTGATAGTTCTAATTGGAGAGGAGATCAACATAAATATCAAGTTTATTCTTTTGACATAAAAGATAAAACAACAAAAGAGGTTTTTGAAGACCATTCTTGGGACCAAGAAAGAACATTACTTGTTTCTACTCCAGAAGTTTCTGAAGATGGTATAATTACTTTTAAAGTTTATTCTGATGATGGAGAACAAGAAAAAAGAATAGATTAAATTTAATCAAAATTCCCCTTGACTTCTTTTACCCATTTGCTATATTGAATATACACAGTGCCTTCGGGCTCCGAGATTCCCCGCCAGAAATGGCGGGGTTTCGATTTCTATACAAGATATTCTCGTAATCTTTTCTTAATCTCAACCATATCTTTTAAGGGCATATCGTAAACTTTTCTCTCAAATCTTTTTATATGAATCAATCTAATCTGAGAAAGTATAACTGAAGCTTTTTCGTTATTTAAATCTGTAAAATTGTAATAAAAATCAATGTCCTTTTGTTTAGTTGAAAGAGGTAAAATCCAAAATATTTCATTATTAAATTTTTTCACGATTAACACTGGTCTAGAAAAATTATCACTTCCACCATTTTGTTCTCTACCAATATTTTTTCCTAATATACAAATCCAAACTTCTCCAAGTTTTGGAAAAAATTCTGGACCAGTATCTTTTATATTTATTTTCTTTTTTAATTCATTCCAATTATCAAAATCATTCATGAAATGATTTTATCATTTTTGTATTTATTTTTCTAGTAGCCCAGCCCAAAAAACGATTCTGCCCGCATTCATCCCCCAGACCCCTTTCTGCGGGCAGAATCTAACCCCAAAATTTCGCCGAATTCAGAAAAAGAAAATTAGCTGAGGTTTTGCGGAATCCTTGTCCCCAGAATATTGTTTCCGCAAAACCGAGTCCATTTTCCTTAACGGCTTATTTGGTGGTATTTGAGCCGTTTAGCGTTTCCCCGCACTTTCTCTTTGAGAAAGCTCTGTGCTACTGCACAGAGGCACATTAGTGCACGGGGAACGCTAGCGTGATTTATTTTATTTATTTTGAAAATAGGTTCTAACTTGGTATAATAAAGACACCTTAAAAGAACTAAATGGTTTTGAAAGAAATAATGAGTGGGCGTGCGTAAGGCACGACCACGCTGTTGAGCCCGTTTTCGCCAATGAATTCTGGGTTCGGAAGGGAGCCCCGCCTTCGGCGGGGCGCACTGTTTTGTTTTGGAGGAGGAGGTTCGAAATCCCGTGCGATACAAATTCAAAAATGTTTTGCCCGAAAATACAAAAAGAATTTTGTGATTTTTTCAAAAGTAGTATAATGAAAATGTTGCAACTGATTTATTAGCTAATTAGCGAAAATGGCTATTTCAGTAATCTTAATTAGCGTTAAGGTTGCAACACTGAAATAGCCATTTTCGCTTTGAAAAAATATATGCAAAAATTCTTTTTGTATGCTCGCAAGTCAACAGATGTCGAGGATAAACAAGTTTTAAGTATTGAGGCACAACTCACCGAATTGCGGGAGTATGCCAAGCGAGAGAATATTGAAATCTCCGCCGAATTTATAGAAAAACAAAGTGCTAAAGTTCCGGGTCGTCCTATATTTAACAAACTTCTGAATGATATTGAAAAATTCGGCGGGAATATTCTCGCATGGCATCCGGATCGTTTAGCCCGCAATTCGGTGGACGGAGGTCGGGTGATTTATCTCCTCGACACAGGGAAACTTGCGAGCATAAAATTTCCTACATTTTGGTGTGATTCCACATCACAAGGTAAATTTATGTTAAATATGGCTTTCGGGCAAAGCAAATATTATGTAGATTCTCTTTCCGAAAATACGAAACGAGGACTTCGCCAAAAAGTTCGTAACGGAGATTATCCAAGCCAAGCGCCTGTGGGATATATAAATGATTCGAGATATAAAAGCATTGTTGTTGATAAAAAGAAATCTAGAATTATTTGCTTGGCTTTTGAGAAATATGCGAAGGGAAAAAGTAGGCTAGAAGATATTTCAAACTTTTTGGCGAAAAACGGAATCGTTTCGAGAGGTGGAAAGATAATCTCCAAAACCCGAGCGTCTTTTATTCTTTCTAATCCATTCTACATCGGACTATTCAAATATGGCGGTGAACGCCACGAAGGAAAGTACGAGCCAATCGTATCAAAGAAACTGTTTGACAAGGCGCAAGAAATTTTGAAACTTCGTGGTGTACCCGATAGAAAATCTAAAAATGAACCTCAACCATTTTGCGGACTAATTTCTTGCGCCTCATGCGGAATGATGATAACTGGCGAATACAAGGTTAAGAAACAAAAGAATGGCAATGTGCATAATTATACTTACTATCACTGCACGAAAAAATCTAAAATTATCAAATGTCCTGAACCTTGTATTCGCCAAGAGGAACTGGACAAGCAGTTATCATCACTTATCAAATCAGTTTCTTTGCCAAAAGACTGGGCGGAGGAATTATTGAAAATGGCAGAAAAAGATTTCAAAAATTCCGCCCAGTCTAATTTTGCTTTTGTGAAAGAGAAACAAGAAAAAATTTCTTCTTTGTCGAAAAGGTTAGAGCGACTTCTTAATGGCTATCTTGAACAAGATATTGAGCAAGAAATATATCGTGCTGAAAAAGGAAAACTGCTTTTACAAAAGAAGTCGCTTGAAGAAGAAATCTACAATCTTTCACACAAGCAAAATAATTGGCTCGAACCGATGAAAGAATGGATAAAAGACGCACAAAACCTAAATGGAATCGCACGGGATACTGACCTTTTTGCGAAAAAGGTCAAAGCCAAAGAAATCTTTGGCTCGAACCTCCTCCTCCAAAACAAAACAGTGCGCCCCGCCGAAGGCGGGGCTCCATTCCGAACCCAGAATTCATTGGCGAAAACGGGCAAAACAGTGTGGGCGTGCCTTACGCACGCCCACTCATTATTTCTTTCAAAACCATTTAGTTCTTTTAAGGTGCGGAATACGGGAATCGAACCCGTGTCTCAACCTTGGGAAGGTCGCATATTACCATTATACTAACCCCGCATTAAAATTATTTAATTTTAAACAACCTTTTTATCCAACCTAAAAAACTTGAATCCTTGACAGGTGCCTCTACCTCTACATTATTTTTTTTCTCTTCATCAACAATCGTAACCATTTTCTCCCCTTCTTTTACTACCTGGTATTTATCCCTAATCGTTTCTTCTATCCCATCTTCAGTTTTCAATTTATTGATATCTGTAGTCAATATGCTTTCCCTATTACGAAGAGTTTCAATATTAGCTAAAATTATATCCTTTTTCTTTGCTGTTTCTCTCTCTTTTTCCATTAAACCAATGATATTATATATAAATAAAACTAAAATACAAAAAAGTAATATCAACATCAAAGGTGAGTGCCAAAAATTGTATTTATTTTTCCTATTGAATTCAGACATATTTAATGCTATTATTGTATCATGTTTTTCGGTCAAAAAAATAAAAAAAGAATAGAGAAGATTTTTGCAGTAATTTCAATATTGGTGATAGTCAGTATGATCCTACTTTACATGCCTGTTTTATTTAAGTAAGGGCATTAACCCTTATCATTACTACTTCGCATCATCTTAAGGAAAACATCATGGGAGATGTTTATTTTTGCGTTTGACTGCATCCTTTTCTTCCCTCTTTTTTGCTTCTCCAATAACTTCTTCTTGCGACTTACATCTCCACCTCCTACAACCTTACTACCATGCATTAAGACATCCTTACGGAAAGCGGAAACTCCTTCCGACGATATAATTCGTCCCAAAGCTTTGGCTTGAATTTTAAAAGCAAATTGCTGTCTAGGAATAATCTTGTGAAGTTTCTCCACTTGAGATTTTGCTTCATCTTCTACGCGCCTACGTGACACCACACGAGAAAAAGCTGGCATAACTTCATTTGCTACTATGATGTCCATACGAACTACATCCGCAGGCTTATACTCACCTATCTCATATGATATCGAAGCATAGCCAGAAGTAATACTTTTCATGTCATCAAAAAAGTTTCTCATAAGTTCACGAAGTGGCATTTCTAAATCAATAGTAGATCTGTTATCTCCGAAATTATCTGTCGATTTAATAATTCCTTCATGATCATATAAAAATGGCATCAATGAGCTTGTATAAATTGAAGGAGTAATAATCTTTACATTTACCCAAGGCTCAAGAACTTTAATAACATTTCCATCGTCTGGAAATAAATGCGGAGAGTATATAGTTTCTTCTTTTCCATTTCGAACAGTTACTTTATATGTAATAGACGGCATAGTCACAATAAGTTCTAGGTCGAATTCTCTATTCAATCTCTCTGCAATAATTTCAAGATGAAGCATACCTAAGAATCCGCAACGAAAACCTCTCCCCAAAGAACCAGAAGATTCTTCCTCATAAGAAAATGATGAATCAGATAAACGCAAACGCCCCAATGCTTGCTTTAGATTTGGAAAATCATCCTGACTCTCAGGATAAACGGAAGCCCATACAACTGGATTTGGATTCATGTATCCTGGTAGGGCTGCTGCAGGCTTCTTCAAATACGTAATAGTATCTCCAACGGATGCAATTCCTGGCTTTTTAATACCTGTCACTATGTAGCCTATCTCACCCGTACCTATTTGATTTTTGGGTTCTTCTTCTGGAGAAAAAGTTCCAACTTCGAGACAAATAAACTTCTCTTCCGACACAGCAAATAATAATGATTCACCTTTTCTAAATTCTCCTTCTACAACACGTACGTAGACAATGACTCCTCTGTGATTGTCATATTTGAAATCAAAGACGAGAGCTTGAGCTCCATCAGTTTTTACAACATCAAAATTTGAATGGTGTGGCGATGGTATCCTTTTAATAACTTCTTCTAAAAGAGCCACCACACCTTCCCCCGTTTTCCCAGAAACGAGCAGAATAGAATCCGGATCTATATCAAGAAGTAAGGCGACTTCCATTTTCACTTCATCAACCATTGCGAGAGGAGAATCAACTTTTGATAAAACTGGAATAATAACCAACCCAGAGTCACGAGCCATTTGCAGGGTTGTCAAAGTCTGAGCTTGAACACCTTGAGTAGCATCAATGAGTAATATTGAGCCCTCCACAGCCTTTAGAGCACGTGATACTTCATATGAGAAGTCGATATGGCCAGGTGTATCAATAAGATTCAAAATATATTTTTGATTGTCTAGTGTGTATTCCATTCTGACAGGCTGCATTTTAATAGTGATACCACGTTCTCTTTCAAGCTCCATAGAATCAAGAACTTGGTCTTTCATTTTACGTTTCTCTATTGTACCCGTGACTTCAAGCATTCGGTCAGCCAAAGTACTCTTGCCGTGATCGATATGAGCAATAATTGAGAAATTTCTGATATGTTTAATATCCATATCCCTATACTAGCAAAAAAAGCCTTAAAATAAAAGTTTAACTTAATAATATCAATAAAAGTAATAAATTTGAGTAATTATTATTAATATAATATAATAAAAGAATGATAGAAAATAAACCACTACAACTACAACATAATATGTCTAAAATAGAAATGGAAGAACTTCTTTTTGATCGTCAAATTAGAGAAACGGGGATTTCCAGTGATTATTTCAATGAAGGGGTTGTAATCATTTTTCATGTAAAAAATCTTTTGGAAAAACAAAATAAAAAATTACAAAAACAACTTTTAGAAGAAATAAAAAATTTTCACTCTTACTCAGAATATATGACTAAAAAAATGAAACCTGTCAGCCTAAACTTAAAGGATTTGTTATGGCTGATTTTTTAACTGATAGAGGTAAGCAAATTGCAAAAAGATTAGATGAAATTACAATAGAGATAAAAGATCTTGCTATAGAAGACCTTAAAATTATTAATATAGAACGTATATCGACTCTTCTAGAAGAATGGAAAAATCTTTTATATGAATAAAGTTGATTTTTTATTCTAAACAAAATCCCAGATAGGGCCTTAGGCCCTATCTGGTAAATCTTCATCTTCTGAAAGTGAGGTCTTCCCTCTTTCTTTTCTAATAATAGAAATAATCTCGTCGGAATGCTTTTTAAATCTATTAACTCCACCAAAAATTTCTAATATTCTTTTTCCTTCTGTTTTTGAAACAATTTTAAAATTGTTATTTTCATATTCAAAATCACTAGCAAAAACTAAATCTTTTTTATCTTCAGGAATATCATGAACCTGATAATTTTTATTTACATACCCAATAGTTTTATTAAAATAATTTTCACTACCTATATGTTGTGCCTTGAAAGTTCCTTGAAATAAGGATCCTGAACGAGAATTTTTAACATTGAAATAATATGTATAACCGCCCTGTAATTTTTGCATAAATTTAGCAATACCACCATCTACATTTTGCTTCAAAATAAAGTGAAAATGATTAGGGTTTAGACAATACACAACAATATCTACTAATGGTTCCCCAGATAGAGCCTTAGACTCTATCTGACTAGATTTTCTTCGGTTTGCTAAACTTCCTATTCCTTCAAGTTGGTTAAATTCTTTTATACTTTCCACAAAACGCCTAATATCCATTTTTTCTAGAAAAATATCTCGCTTATCTACTCCACGATTATAGACGTGATAATTTTCTCCTGTAATAATAGGTTGTTTTCTCATACTTAGATTATATCATAACTAATTTCTTCCAGATAGAGTCTAAGGCTCTATCTGGAGTATCTCTTGCTTGATATTCACTTTTATAGTATAGTTCTCGTATTATAAGCTCAGATTGGATTTAACCCTTTATTTTGATTTGGAAGCCAAACAATATAAAGACATTCAAACTGCGCCGCAATATGCGGTTTTTTTAGTTCCAAAATTATTATGACAAAAAAAGAAAATGACGATGTAGTTGCAAGCATCGCAGAACATGCAAAAATCGAACTTTCAAGTATCGGTAAAATGCTTGATAAAGCAGATCTTCCACCACAAGTGGATGCCCTCGTAGAAGGCCCTGTTATATCTATACAGAAATCTTCAGTTTATATTGACCTTGCTCCATTCGGAACAGGTATCATATATGGACGTGAATTTATAAATGCCAAAGATATAATCAAAAAGATAAATATCGGCGACTTCGTAAAAGCAAAAGTAACCGGTACAGATAATGATGAAGGTTATATTGAATTGTCTTTGAAAGAAGCTAAGCAGGCACTCATCTGGAGTGAAGCTGATAAAGCTATTAAGTCTAAAATGCCTCTTGAACTTGTTGTTAAAGAAGCAAACAAAGGTGGACTTATACTCGACTGGCAAGGTATTGCTGGATTCCTTCCTGCAAGTCAATTGAAGAGTGAACACTATCCTCGCGTAGAAGATTCAGATAAAGATAAAATTTTGAAAGCTTTGAAAATGCTCGTCGGTAAACGTATCAACGTAGTGATGATCTCTGCTCTTCCAAAAGAAGGCAAACTTATCTTTTCTGAGAAAGACAACAACCCAGAAGAACGCAAAGAGATTATCGGTAAGTACGGAGTTGGTGATGAGATCGAATGTACTGTCGCTGGAATCGTAGACTTCGGAGTATTCCTAAAGGTTGAAGAAGGTCTTGAAGGACTCGTTCATATATCTTAGATTGATTGGGGTCTAGTAGAAGATCCAAGAACTATGTTTAAAATTGGAGATAAGATTAAGGCTAAAATTATTGATATTAAAGACGGTAAGATTTCCCTATCAATAAAAGCTCTTAAAGAAAATCCATGGAAAGAATTTGAAAATAAACTCAAGAAGGGAGACATAGTCTCAGGAGTTGTCATCAAGTTCAACAAGCATGGTGCTCTCGTTTCTATAAAACAAGGAGTTGCTGGACTCGTTCACAATTCAAGCTTCGGTTCTGAAGAGAAGCTAAAGAAAACTTTGGAACTTGGTAAAACTTACAATTTCCAAATCACACTATTTGAGTCAAAGGATCAGAGAATGACTTTGGTTCATCTAGATGATGTAGCAAAAAAGGAAGTAGAATAATAAATATACAAAACAAAATCACCTGGAAATTTCCAGGTGATTTTGTTTTGTAATTAATTGTATAGACTCATTGCTTTATCCTTCCCTTCACTTGCTATCATCTCAATAATTTCTCCAACTTTTTTGGAGATCTTTTTTATTTCTTTTAATTCATCTTCTTTATACTTACCTAATAAGAATTTAAGAACTGCCTCCTCCCCTTTTGGTTTTCTTAATTTACCACTTGGTGTTGCGGGAGACACTCCAATACGTATACGAGTAAATTCACGAGATTTCACTTTCTTTATTACAGATTCAAGTCCGTTGTGGCCTCCTGAACTTCTGTTAAAAGATATCTTAAGACTTCCCAACGGTAAATCTATATCATCATAAACAACCACTAGATTCTTTAATTTCTTTTTATCATCAATAATTTGGCAAACTGCATTCCCTGAATTATTCATAAAAGTTTCAGGTAGTATAAAATCAATTTTTTCCTTTCCAATCTCTCCTTTTGAACAAAGAGATTTTAACTTCATATTATCCTTCCAATCTGAAAAATCATTACTCTTAGCAATGTTCTCTAAAATAATTCTCCCTGTATTATGGCGAGTCTGCTTATATTCTTCCCCTGGATTTCCTAAACCTACAATTAATATCATTCTTCTATAGTATCAGAATTATGAAATAAAGAAAAATACAATACAACACATAAAGATATATTCTGTCAATACTATTTGTGTGATAAAATGAGCCCTATATGGAAAATAATACAAATACAAATGTTCCTGAAAAATCAAAATTTAAAAAGTTTTTAGAGGATGGTTGGGATCTACTTAAGTTCGCAATTATTGCTCTCGCAGTCGTAATACCCATACGCATGTGGATAGCACAACCATTTGTAGTCTCTGGTGAGTCTATGTACCCTACGTTTGATAACGGTCAATATTTAATTGTTGATGAGATATCTTATATATTAGGAAGTGCCCATCGAGGAGACGTCGTTATTTTCCGCTATCCTGGAGATACAAAAAGATTTTTTATAAAAAGAATTATTGGACTACCAAATGAAAAGATAACTATTGTAAATGGAGAAATTACAATAACAAACAAAGACCATCCAGATGGATTTAAAATGGTAGAACCATACATTAATGAGAAAGAATTTACAGGTGGAGAATACACAACAAAAGATAATGAGTACTTCGTCATGGGAGACAATAGGAATAGAAGTTCTGACTCTAGAACATGGGGAATCTTACCACAAAAATTAATGATTGGAAAAGCATTTTTGAGACTCATTCCTTTTAGTACAGTATCTTATTTACCAGGAAATTATAATCAATAAACAAAATGAATAATCCAAAGAAAAAAACAAATAAAGAACCATTTTTATCATTGAAAGGAATGCGGGATATCATAGATGAAGAGTACTACCAATTCCAAGGTTTTTTTGAGAAGGCTCAAGAGGTTTCTGTTTATTATGGTTTCAAACCTATCGACACACCAATAGTAGAACAGGAAGGAGTTTTCACTTCTTCTATTGGAGAAGGTACGGATATAATCGATAAGGAAATGTATACTCTTAAAACAAAAGGTGGAGATCATCTAGCATTGCGACCTGAGCACACTGCAGGGCTCATGCGTAGCTACATAGAGCATGGAATGCAATCCCTACCTCAACCACTCCTCTTCTACAGTTATGGACCAAGCTTTAGACACGATAATCCACAAAAAGGGCGTTATAGACAGTTCTATCAGTTTGATATTGATTCCCTTGGAAGTGAGAAAAGTATTATGGATGCTTTGGTAATTAAGACAGCTTGGACAATATTAGAAGAAGCTGGTGCTAAAAAGCTATCTGTAGATATCAACTCTATTGGAGATAAAGAATGTAGAGCTTCATATATAAGAGAGCTTGTTTCTTACTATAAGAAAAACATTCAATTCCTTCCGGCTATAGATCACGAAAGACTAAAAACAAACCCTTTAAGAATTCTTGACTCCAAAGAAGAAAGAACTATTGAACTCAATAAAAATGCCCCCGATTCCCTCTCACACCTATGCGCAGACTGTCAAAAACATTTCAAAGAAGTTCTAGAGTATCTTGAGAAAATGGAGATACCTTACAATATAAATAAATGCCTTGTCAGAGGTCTCTCTTATTACACTCGAACCGTTGTTGAGATAATGATAGAAGATAAAGAAACAGGTAAAATGATAACAATCGCTGGTGGAGGACGATATGATTACTTAGCAAAGCAGCTTGGAAGTAAAAAGGATATTCCATCTGTTGGTATTTCCATTGGAGTTGATCGAGTAGTAGAGGCACCTTGGTTTGCAAAACTTTCGCCTCGCATAATAAAAAAGCCTAAAATATATTTTATCCAGCTTGGTTTTGATGCCAAATTAAAATCATTAAATGTTATCGAAATACTTCGAAAAGGTAAAATTCCAATAGCGCAATCTATATCTAAGGATAATTTAGGTGCCCAGCTAGCCGTTGCTGAGAAACTTGGAATGCATTACGCTATAATCTTTGGACAAAAAGAAGCGATGGAAGATTCGGTTATCTTTAGAGATATGACTAATAGATCACAAGATACGGTAAAATTATCTAACTTACTTGATTATATAAAAAATCTTAAGTAAATAAATATATGATTCCAATTGTTCAAAATGAAGATCCAGTTTTAAGAAAAATCGCCAAAGAAGTTCCTGTTGCTAGTATCACAAAACCAAAAATCAAAAAAATCATCCATGATATGAGTGAAGCACTAGGTTCTCAAAGTGATGGCGTCGCTATTGCAGCTCCACAGATAGGAGTATCTTTGCGTATTTTTGTCATTTCTGGAAAAATTTTTGATGAGGATTTTATACGAGGTAAGGGTTCGACTGAAGGTGAGCTATATAAAAAAGCCCGTCAGAAAGATCTGGTCTTCATTAATCCAATACTAAAAAAAATATCTAAAGATAAAAAACTCCTCTCTGAAGGATGCCTATCTGTGAGACCTATATATGGTAAAGTCCGTCGTGCAACCCGTGCTACAGTTGAGGCTTATGATGAAAATGGTAAAAAAATTGTAAAAGATGGGGTTGGATTACTTGCTCATATATTTCAACATGAAACCGATCATCTAGATGGAATACTTTTCACAGATAAAGCAAAAGATTTGCATGATGCCCCCATTCTAGATGAGTTCGAAGATAATAATTAATAATTATATATAAATGTCTTCTCAAAATTTAAAATTCATATTCTTTGGTACTCCAGATGTAGCAAGTAAAACGCTAGATATTTTAAAAGAAAAAGGATATATACCAAAGCTCATAGTCACCTCTCCTGATAAACCATCTGGACGAGGGCTTGAAATGCATGAAGCACCTGTGTCCCTATGGGCAAAAGAAAACAATATAGAGTGCTTAAAGCCAGAAAAAATAACACCTGAATTTATAAATGAAATAAAACCTGAAAACTATGAGTTATCTATAGTGGTTGCTTATGGAAAAATACTCCCAGAAGAAATAATAAATAAACCTAAACTTGGTACTATAAATATTCACTATTCCCTTCTACCAAAATACCGAGGAGCTTCACCATTAGAAGCAGCACTACTAAATGGTGACAAAGAAACTGGAGTAAGTATACAACAGATGGAATATAAACTAGATAGTGGTGGAATATTAAGAGAAGAAGAACTGATTATAGATATCAATGACAGTAAAGATAAAGTAAGAAAAACTCTAATAGAGTTAGGAGCTAATATTCTATGTGAAATTCTTCCTCAAATACAAAATCGAGAAATTATACCAAAAGCCCAAGACGAAAACCTCGCAACATTTTGTAAAAAAATTAAAAAAGAAGATGGAGAAATAGACCGGAGTGGTAGCGCTCAAGAAAATTGGAATAAATACAGAGCTTTTTATGGCTGGCCTGGTATATTCTTTTTTCAAAATGGTAAAAGAATAAAAATAACCGAAGCTATTTATGAGAATGGTTCATTCATAATAAAGAAAGTTATTCCTGAAGGGAAAAAAGAAACTATTTGGAAGTAAATGGATTTCTTTTAGAAATTCCTTTCATCATTTTCTTTACACTAGTTGCACCTCTTTTAAACAGGGTGCTCTTTTTATCTTTACTATTTTTAATTTTTTTTATTAGTTCGTCTTTCGCATCATCGATTGCTTTATATAAATCACTTTTTTCAGAATCTGTAAAAAACTTTTCTCCATTTATGGTTACCCCAAATTCAGCTTTATAATAATCTCCTTGCTTATGATGATTCGTCGTCTTTCCTACTTCTACATAAACAATAACTTCTTCCCCAGATGAAACAAACTTATTAATCGATTCTACCTTTTTGTTAACATAATCCGTTATAGCACTAGTTAACTCCATATTTGTTGCTTTTATATTTGTACTCATTGTTGATTCTGCGGAATCACGTCGCGTAAGTCCTTTTGGCGCGACGTAAACACTAAATTATTAATAATACTTACATTATCGCAAATTTTAGAGAATATTGATAGACAATATTTTACTAGGACTAGTATGACCGCTTATAATACGCACAGATTTAAAATTTATCTCATAAATATCGGCTATAATCTCTCTAACGCGAGTATTTGCCAAATTTCTTTCCGCAGGTTCTTTTACTTTTATTAGAAAATTGTTTTCTGATTTTTTCTCTATTTTTTCTTTTTTCGCACCTGCTTCCACTTTAACTTTTATATACATAATATTTATTTACCAAAAAGTAACATTCCTATCAAACCAACAATAATCAAGTAGGTCATACAAGGAATAAATACTCCCCTTAAGATGTCTAATTCTTGGTTCTTCACACGTACAACAGCCTCTGCTGTTAGTATATCTGCAAGGGCAATCATGTTACCGGCTGCTGCACCAACTACTCCTAGAGATAAAATTGCTTGTGGATTTAAACCAAGTGGAGTTGCGGCAGTGTAAAACAAATTACCAAATAAAATATTTGAGACAGTGACACTACCCGTAATGAATCCACCGAACGCACCTATAAACGGTGCAAAGAATGGCAATAGTGAAGTCTCAAAGAAATGCGCGATGATAGCAATAGCCGAAGGCAATCCTGAAGTATTTTGGCCAGAATTTATCATTATTTGAACCATTGCGAGCATAGAAACGATCACAAAGAATGGGCCAATAGCTTCTGTAAAACCAACCTTGATAGAATCCACTAAAACTGTTTTCTTACTTTTCCATATAGCTGACACAATGAAACCAGCTACAAGGAAAGCAAATCCTGGGTTAAACAAATTAAAAACATGTTTGAAGCCCAAACTCAAAGTTATTCCTGTCTTTCCTAAAAAAATCTTACCCATTATCAAACACAAAACTAAAATAATATAAGGCAAGAAAGATCTAAATGGTGACATGGTGCTGGTCAAATCTTTCTCATTTTTCAAACTTAAGTTTTCTTTTGGAGTGAAAATATGAAGTTTTGTGGTTACCAATACAAGAATAATTCCAACGACAGATCCTAAGATTGAAGGAAATTCTGGCCAAAATTTTGCAAATAAAATAGAAGGAATAACAAACACAACTCCTGACCAAATTGCAAATGGTAACGCACCAAAAAACTCCTTTTTTCTATTTTCTCTACCTAAAGTTATAGCCCAGAGCATAAATATTGGTACAATAATTCCAGCAATATTTAAAAGCGAAGATATATATGGGACAGATGTAACATTTAATCCAGCATAGCCAACTGTGATAGGCGTGCCAGCGGCCCCAAAGACCCCAGCAGTACTATTTCCCAATAATCCAACAATAAGAGCTCTAATTGGCGACAAACCGAGTCCAATCAGCAAAGGCACAGCTATAGCAGCCGGTGTCCCAAACCCTGCTGTACCTTCTAGAAAAGCTTCAAAAAGCCAAGCAATGACTATTATCTGAACTCTGTAGTCGTGAGACAGG
>JAPLXT010000115.1 GCA_026395935.1 Candidatus Nomurabacteria bacterium
TTCTATTGATTCGTGTGGGGTGTCATCGTGGTGACTCTTCATTGCTGTGATAATTCTCGGATCAGCTTTAAATTTCTGCAAGATACGGATACCTATATCTATATGTGTACCTTGAACTTCATGGTCGAGAGCTTTACCTATATCGTGGACGAGTGCTCCTGCTTTGGCTATCTGAACGTCTGCGCCGAGCTCCTCAGCTAGCATTCCTGATATGTGGGCCATCTCTATAGAGTGCTGAAGAACGTTCTGCCCGTATGAAGTACGGAAGTATAAACGTCCGACGATAGCTATAATTCGTGGGTCTAGATTAAATATTCCACATTCATATACAGCTTGGTCTCCCTTATCTTTAATTATCTTATTTATGTCTTCTTGAGCTTTTAGTACCATCTCTTCAATCTTTGCTGGTTGGATACGGCCGTCTAGAATAAGGTTCTCAAGTGCGAGGCGAGCTACCTGTCGTCGAACTGGATCAAAAGATGAAATGACTATTGCTCCTGGGGTTTCATCAATGATGAGCTCTACTCCTGAAGCTTTCTCAAATGCTCTGATATTTCTACCTTCTTTACCAATTATTTTACCTTTAATTTCATCATTAGGAATATTCACTGAAGTTGTCATCATTTCTGATGCAGTAGAAGAGGCAAGACGATTGATACTTGCAGAAAGAATATCTTTTGCACGACGATCTAACTTTTCAGAATTAGATGTTTCCATCTTTTGCATTCTTACTAAGAAGTCTTGTTCGTATTTTTCTTCAATATCTTTAAATAATATTTCTTTTGCTTCTTCTGTTGATAGACGAGCAACTTTCTCTAATTCTTTCTCTTTCTCGTCTTGCATACCGTCGACACGTTCTTTGATCTTCTTTACTTCTTCAACTTTCAATTTTATTTTCTCTACTTCTTTATCTATTTCTGTTTGACGAGCATCAAGAAGTTCATCTTTTTTAATAAGACGATTCTCTGTATGCTTCCACTCTTCTTCTTTAACCTTCGTTTCTTTATTCACCTCTGCAAGGTGGGCTTCTCCTTTCTTTTTAGCTTCATCTACTACTTTTTGGGCATCTTCTTTTGCGGCGAGCATTATCTTTTTGATCTCAAGTTCCATAGAACCCTTCTGACCAAGTGAGACAATGAGACGCAAATAATACCCAACACCGGCTCCTACTCCTAGGGCCGCTACTGCTATCAATATTATTGTTAAACTCATGGCGACTTTTTAGTCCGCTTATAGAACACAGGATAAAACCCTATTAAATTAAGGTTTAAATCTGAACACGTATTATTAGTTTAGAACGATTTCCTTTCACAAGCATTAGGTTCATAAATAAGTATAGATGTCGTTACTGCATTAAAAAAGCGAACATGTAAATAAAAACTTTTAAATTTCGATATTTTTATAATACTCCAAAAGTCGTCTTTTGTCTACTTTTTTTGTTTCGAGATGATTTCGTCGATTATTCCGTACTTTTTGGCTTCGTCACTGGTCATCCAGTAGTCGCGGTCGGAATCTTTTTCTACTTGGTCTATTTTTTTACTGGTATTCGATGCAAGAATTTTATTTAATGTATCTTTGGTGCGGAGAATGTGCTTGGCATTGATAGCAATGTCAGATGCTTGACCTTCGGTGCCACCCATGACTTGGTGAATCATAACCTCAGAATTTGGCAGAGAAAACCTTTTACCTTTTTTGCCTGAAGAGAGGATAAGAGCACCCATCGAAGCGGCGATGCCGACGCAGATAGTGGAGACGTCACTTTTTATAAAGTTCATCGTGTCGATGATAGCGAGG
>JAPLXT010000042.1 GCA_026395935.1 Candidatus Nomurabacteria bacterium
TTGGAGTTTTCTTTGCAAAATAGAATATGTATATGATATCTAATATTGCGAAGGAGTTTACGATAAGGAGAACTATAAACCACCTCTTGCTTCTTTTTTGTGATGCAGTCCAAAGAGCATAGCCCTTCCAAGGAAGAACCCAAAGCATAGAAAAAACGAGAAGCCATGTATTGTTTTGTAAAAATGTTTCCATACCTATATTGTACCAATAATCATTTTTTATGACAATATGGTATTATATTTGCATGAAGCATTTAGGGATAGATTATGGATCAAAAAGGGTAGGATTAGCAATCTCAGATGAAGATGGAAGCTTTGCTTTTCCTTATAAAATAATTCCAAACAATATGGAGCTCGTAGACGCTATTCACAATATTTGTGGAACGGAAGAGATAGGAGCTATCGTACTAGGAGAGTCGCACGACCTCTCAGGACAACCAAATAAAATAATGGGAAGTATAGAAGAATTCAAAAGAAATATTGAAGCTGAACTCGACTTGCCAGTTTATTTCCAGAAAGAATTTATGACGACGATCGAAGCTCGTGGGAGAGGTGGCAAAGAAATTAATAATGCAAAAAAGATTACAAAAATAAAACAAGCTCCCGCAGATGCTTCTGCCGCGGCATTAATATTACAAAGGTATTTAGATAAGAAAAATAATTAAAATTTTATGGAATATATAAAATACGAAGAATTTAAAAAGATGGATATAAGACTTGGAACTATACGAGAAGTTGTTCCTGTGCCAGAGACAGACAAACTTTTATGTTGCCAGATAGATTTTAATGAAATAGATCTTGAAGGTAAGCCAAAACTTCGCCAGATTGTTTCTGGTCTTCACGAATTTTATCCAGATTATGAAAGTTTGGTTGGCAAACAAGTGCTTTACATTGTAAACTTGGAACCACGAACAATAAAGGGTTTTGAAAGTAATGGCATGCTTATGGCTGTAGATGGAATTGATGGCAGACCAGTATTTTTAACACCAGAAGTAGAAGTCGGAGTTGGAAGTAAGGTAAGATAATTCTATGCTTGATCCAGTATTTTTAATTACAACAGTTGGTTTAATAGGAATCATTTTTATAATCTTTGCGTAGACAGGTTTATTCTTTGGGTTCTTCTTTCCTGGAGATTCACTTCTTTTTACTGCCGGCATCTTGGCCTCACAAGGAATTTTTAACATTTACTCTTTAATTATTTTTTGTATTTTAGCTGCCATAATAGGGGATAGTGTAGGATACTGGTCAGGTAAGAAATACGGACGAGCACTCTTTGAACGTGATGCTGGTTTTTTCTTTAGGAAAAAGCGCATACAAGATGCTGAGGAATTCTACAAAAAGCATGGCAAATACACTATTATAATTGCACGCTTTGTTCCCATTATCCGTACTTTTGCTCCTATTGTTGCTGGGATTGGTAGTATGAGTTATTCCAACTTCATTTTTTATAATATTTTAGGAGGAGTTTTTTGGGTTTCCCTCATGCTACTTTCTGGGTATTTCTTAGGAGGGATGATTGCAAACCCAGATACATATATAATACCAATTGCTGCTTTGATAATTTTTATTTCTTTCATTCCTATAATTATAGAAATAATTAAGAAAAAACTTAAAAATAGAAGATAGCATCTTTTATATCGTTTAATATTAGAGTATAATAGTATAGTAATGAAGCAATTATATAATCGCTACTTTCCCACACCCTCATACTTAGCAATGGATTCTTTCGCTGTTGATATTTCTGATCAGTCTATAAAGTATGGAGAGTTAAAGGCAACTTCTTTTGGTCTCAGGCTTGGGCACTTTGGTAAGGAAAAAATTCCTCCCGGAGTAGTCGTTTCTGGAAAAATAGAAGACGAAGATAAACTGGTTGTTGTTCTAAATAAAATTAGAGAAAAGGAAAAGCTCCACTTTGTACGTGTATCATTACCAGAAGAACAGATGTACCTCTTCACATTATCTCTTCCAAAAACAGAGGATAAAAATTTAAAAGATATTATTCTACTTCAGATAGAAGAGCATATTCCTCTTAAGGCAATGGATACAGTTTTTGAATACGACATCATCTCAAGTTCTGATACCGGTATCTTGGTTCTGGTTTCAGCTATCGCACTTAATACAATAGAAGGGTACATAAATGCTTTTAAAAAAGCTGGATTTTATCCTTTGTCTTTCGAACTTGAAGCTCAGGCGATAGCTCGTGCTGTAATACCTATAGAAGACAAAGACCCTATCATGATAGTAGACTTCGGAGAGACTCGTACTGGCGTCTCTATTGTTCATGAGAATAAGGTTTTCTTTACAACCACTCTTGATATGGGAGGAATAAACCTTACAAACATGATAGCTAAAAACTTCTCTCTTCCTTTTGAAAAAGCTGAAGAGATGAAACATTCTTATGGTCTCGATGGAATTTCTAATATTGAAGATATTTTCCCAGTTATTCTAAACGGCATATCCGTTCTTCGTGATGAATTAAATAAGCAATATTTATACTGGAAAAACCATGATAATCTAGGTATCAAACACGATGAGATAAGCCGTATAATACTTTGTGGAGGTGATGCGAATCTTACAGGACTCTCTGACTATCTTGAAGCTAGTATGAAAATAAAGGTAACCCATGCAAATACTTGGGCAAATATTTCAGATATGAAATTATCAATACCCAATATGTCATTTGAAGAGTCGCTTGGCTATGCGACAGTTTTGGGGCTTGCTCTTGGTGGATACTCTTACTCATACCTGCCCATTGTTAATGTATTACCTGAGACAGAGAAAAAATTTTTAAATGAAGAATATTGGAAAAGATTTGCGACTACCTTCCTAGTCTTCCTCTCTGCCATTGTAGCTATTTATATATTCTTACTTTTACCATCATACTTTTTCTCTTTATCTAAGCAAAATCTATCAGAGAGTAAACTAGACGCTTTTAATTCTAGTAACAAAGATCTCCCTAATTTGGATTTGAGCTCTACTATTGTAGGTATCAATAAAAAGCTTGATTTATTATCGTCTTTTAAATCAGAATACTCTTTTTATGATGATATTCTAGCTACTGTTCTATCTAATAGAATGAAAGGAATTACTTTCTCTCAACTACTTTTTAATATACGAAAAGATAGAAGTTTAGTATTGGAAGTTCATGGGGAAGCCAGCGACAGAGAAACCTTACGTAATTTTAAAATAATGGTTGATAATAACCCCAAGGTTGCTTCTACTAATCTGCCGATGTCTAACTTCTTAGAGAAGAGTAATCTCAACTTTACTATGTCCATAGTCATGAAATAATATGAAAAAAAGTAACACCAATTTAATATTTATAACATCCATAATATTACTTGTGGTACTTACTGGCTTCTCCATTTATTTTTTAAACGCTATTAGAAATAAAAATAGACATATCTCAGCTGTCGAGATAACTTTAAAAAAGAAAATAGAAGACAAACAAAATGTAAGTACTTTACAGAAGAAGATGAACGAACTTTTGGGCACCAATACAAAAATCGATGGTTATATTGTAGATACTTCCAGAATAGACTTATTCGTAGAATATTTGGAAGGTCTTGGTATCAATAATAATGTAAATCTATCAGTTAAAACTGTTGACGTTCTTAAAAATGAGAAGAATAAAATATTCCTTGGCCTAAGTATAAATGGAACATTTACAAACGTTATGAAAACGATAGTTCTGCTCGAAAATTCGCCATATAATATGACCACCACTTCTTCTTATGTTAATAAAGATATAGTGGTGCCAGTCGATGCTGGTAATGGTACCAATAAAGAGAGTGGAATACTTCCTGAAAGGGAATCTTCTTGGCAAGCGGATATTACTTTTAATGTTCTAAGCATATAATCATATGAATAATTTTACATTAAAAATTAAAAGTCTTTTGAAAAAATTTAATAATTTTTTCAAGATTAATCCACACAAGCACTGGAATGCTTTATTGTATTTATTTTTTATTACAACCTCACTATTAATTTTATTTAGTCTTTATCTTCTGTATAAAATAAAAAATGAAGAGATTTTCCAAATTACAGCCGAACAACAAAATACCCCAACCTTACTCAAGGCGGACCTACTTAAAAATATAACTAATTTAAGCGATAAAAAAACTAAAAGGACATTAGAGATAAATAATAATGCTCCGGTCTATAATGATCCAAGCTTATAAATAAGCTTGAAATTTAGAGGAATTGTGCTAATATACTAACTAATGCGCGATTAGCTGTTTTGGTAGATATATAAAACCAAATTAGAAATATTGTGTTATTAGATAAAAGAAGAAAAATGCGCGATTAGCTCAGTTGGTAGAGCAACCCGTTTACACCGGGAAGGTCGTAGGTTCGAGTCCTACATCGCGCACAAAATCTGGGAGATTTTGTGCGAGCCGGAGCGCGTCGGCGCGAGGCGGGGTCGCGCAAAAATTCAGCAGAATTTTATGGGTGACCACAAATATTCGCCCCTGCCCCTGTAGTTAAATGGATATAACTGCGGACTTCTAAGCCGTTATTGCAGGTTCGATTCCTGCCGGGGGCACAATTATAAAAACTTCCTTTAAGCGTACTCGCGGTCCTGCCGGGGGCACAACAATATTATGCTATAATACAAGTATGGTTGTTTTATTATAAGTTAAATAACTTTTAAAATTTATGAAATTTAAACACGAAATTCTTGCTGCTTTAATAGGTGTAGCGGGTGCTACTGAGGTAAATGCAAACATAGCAAAAGGAGGAGAAAAAAATACTGGTGAGACAAAGACCACTACTGAAGCCCCAGCTTCAACTACGAAATCTGGAGTTGAAAAATCAGACGCAAGAGAAGCAGTAGTTAATCTTGAAGCAAGTACGCGGTTCACACAGCTTGACCTAACTAGCTTTTTCGAGACAGATAT
>JAPLXT010000022.1 GCA_026395935.1 Candidatus Nomurabacteria bacterium
AAATATAAACTATCATTAACTGTTGCTCACCAATACATTTCTCAGCTTGAGGACAAGATTCGTGATGCTGTTTTTGGAAACGTTGGATCGATGGCTATCTATCGTATCAGTTCTGAAGATGCTACTTACGTCGAAGCCAAATTCAAGCCTACATTTATGGCCACAGATATTATGAAGCTGGATAATTTTAATTCTTACGTGAAAATGCTCGTCGGAGGAATGCCGGTCAAACCTTTCAGTATGACTTCGCACTGGAGTCTCACTCCAAAAGGGAACGTGGAGATAGTGGATAAGATTAAGGAACTTTCTTACTTAAAATATGGGCGTTTGCGTGAAGAAATTGAAGAAGAGATAATGGAAAAATATAGAAATAAATAAAATGATTTAATTCCCCTCTTTGAGGGGTGGATTTTGTACTCAAAAGACGGGGTGGAGGGTTAATTAATTAAGATCCACCTCCCCCTTTGGGTACTCCTCAAGAGGAGAATCAAAACTGATGGGGAATTTGTTTTATATGGGTTTTTCTGGTATTATAGTTGTAATTAATTATTAATTTATATTTTTATATGAAACACCCAAAAGAAGAAAGAACATACGTGATGATCAAACCAGATGGAGTCCGAAAAGGTTTAATTGGTGAGGTTATTAAACGCATAGAACAGCGCGATTTAAAAATCGTAGTTATTGAAATGGCATCTCCATTACTTGAACAAATGGATAATCACTATCCAAAGAATGAAGAGTGGATTACTCGCCTTGTAACAAAGACCATGAAGACATATTAAAAATATGGATATGATGCAATTCTTGATTTTGGTACTACTGATCCAGCAACAATAGGACCTGAAGTTCGTAAGTGGTTGATAAGCTTTATGATGAGTGCCCCAGTTGTGAAAATGGTTGTTCAAGGATTGCACGCTGTTGACATTGTTCGTAAACTTGCAGGTGATACGTTGCCATACCAAGCAGCCGTTGGAACTATTCGTGGAGATTTTTCAATTGATAGTCCAGTATTAGCTAACAAAGAAAAGAGAGCAGTCATGAATATAGTTCATTGCTCAGAAACACCAGAGGAGGCAGAACACGAAATAAAACACTGGTTTGGAGATTCTGTTATACATGAATATAAACGTTTCGGAGTTGATGAATAATTAATTTTATTTTCAAGAATTATAAAACCACCGGAAGGTGGTTTTATAAAATTAGCATCATATGAAAAATATTGTAGAAATTTATAAAGATTATAGAACAATGCCGAACTTGGTGATGCACCAGATGCGAGTAGCAGCTGTTGCAATGCAGATTATTAAATCTTTAGATATGGAAGTGGACAAGGAAAGCGTTGTGAAAGCTTGCCTTCTTCATGATATGGGGAATATTATTAAATTCCAACTAGATTTTTTCCCAGAATGGAACAAACCAGATATTCTTGCTTATTGGCAAGGAGTGAAGGAAGAATATATTCTTAAATATGGTTCCAATGAACACAAGGCGAGTCTTCTTATTGCAGACGAATTGGGTGCCTCTGTTAAAACTAAAGACCTTGTTTACTCTGTAGATTCTGCTTCTGTCGAGATGATAGCGAATGAAGATGATTTTGATAGAAAGCTCTGCTTGTATGCCGATGGGCGTGTGTCACCTTCTGGGGTAGTATCTATAAATGAAAGAAGCTTGGAGGCAAAGAAGAGATATGAAAACCACCGAAATAAATTTGATGAGGAAAGAAGAATATTTCATAATACAAATTTGAATTTAATTGAAAAACAAATTTTTTCTCACACGAGTATTAGACCAGAAGACATAAATGATGAATCTATCAAAGATTATTTAGAAAAATTAAAAAGTTATTTCATTTAGATTAAGAATCTTTATTGAAATGATGTCAAAGGTGTGCTTTATTGAAAAAGTCGCTTGCTTTGGTCCTCCATACGCGTATACTTTAAGTAGGGTTATTT
>JAPLXT010000090.1 GCA_026395935.1 Candidatus Nomurabacteria bacterium
ATAAATAATATATAATAAGAGTATGTTAAAAGAACGCAAACTATTTCTAATCGGTGTATGGGTAGCTATCTTGCCCTTCCTTGGTTTTTTTGAAAGTTGGAGGAAAATATTATTTGTACTTACTGGTATAGGAATTATTTACTTAGCTTATCTATTTTACAATGAAGCTAAGGTACGTAATAGTAAAGACGAAAATGTAATTAAATCATTTATAGATAATATAGGTAGCGGAGAATAATGCGACACAAAAAATCCATCAACTTGTTCATTTTTATAATACTCGCATTACTTATTGCGAGTTCATTTGTTTATTTTGTGTTACCTAAACTACAAAACCAAATAGAATATAACAGTGAAGCAATTTCACAAAAGATTTTAGATAATGAGGAGACTACAAAAATAGAAAAGATAGTTGTACCAGTAGCAGAAATTCCAGTTATTAGTCCTATAGTTGTCACTCACATAAGCACTCCTAAAACAGTCAAAGCAGTTTACATTTCAGCTTGGGTAGCTGGATCACCCAAATTTCGCGATACTATTATTAAAATGATAGATGATACGGAGTTGAACGCTATTGTTATTGATGTGAAGGATTCTACTGGAAGGGTTAGCTTTGATATGCCGGTTTTGGATGTGCAAAAAGAGGGTAGTATAGAAAAACGTATTTCAAATGTACGCGAATTGACAGACATGCTTCACAAAAAGAATATTTATATAATAGGGCGTGTGGCTGTTTTTCAAGATCCTTATATGACAAAAAAGCACCCAGAGTGGTCTGTCACAAAGAAAAGTGATGGAACTGTTTGGAATGATCGCAAAGGTTTATCATTTCTTGATCCAGCTAAAAAGGAAGTTCATGATTATATAGTATCTGTGGCTAAAGGTGCTTATGAAGAAGGATTTGACGAGCTTAACTTTGATTACATTCGTTATCCTTCCGACGGTGATATGAAAGATATCAATTATCATTTAGCAACTGGAGAAACTAGGTCAGACAATATAGAAAAGTTTTTCAAATATTTATCAACTGAAATGAAGAAAGAAAAGAACATTCCTCTTTCAGCTGATCTTTTTGGACTAACTACTGAAGCCACAGACGACATGGGTATCGGTCAAGTATGGGAGAAGGCATTTCCGTATTTTGATTTTCTTTGTCCTATGGTTTATCCATCGCACTATCCACCAGGCCATGCTGGTTATAAAAATCCTGCAATGTATCCTTATGAAGTTATTAATCGCGCACTTCTAGGTGCTATAAAGAAGACGGATAAGATACAAGGTGATAAGAATAAGATCAGGCCTTGGCTTCAAGATTTTGATATGGGGACTACTTATACAAAAGAACTTATTCAAAAAGAAATGAAAGCTGTATATGATAATGGGCTCACATCTTGGATGCTCTGGGACCCAGCGAACAAGTATACTCCGTCTGCATTAGAGCTTGAATTAAAACAATAATTTTGTCATAATAAATATATATGAAAATAAAAATAAAAGTAAATTACAGAAAAATTAGCTATATCGTTGCTTCAGCTTTGCTTTTAGGTGTAGTTTTTGGAATTGGCTTATATTTTGGATATTCTCGTCGTCCAGAGATTGATAAAGTTACTTCCATAGCAAACAAAACCCCTACTTTTGAAACGACAGCTGACTTCGCACCTTTCTGGAAAGCCTGGAATACATTGAAAGAAAAGTCTATATACTCTGACAAGATTACAGACCAAGATCGTGTCTGGGGAGCTATAAAAGGCTTAGCAGGGGCTACTGGCGACCCATATACCACCTTCTTTAATCCCGAGGACAATAAGCTATTTAAAGATGAAATAAAGGGATCTTTTAGTGGGATCGGTGCTGAAATAGGTATGAAGGATAATGTTCTAACTGTCATTGCGCCCTTGAAAGGCACACCGGCTTTTACTGCTGGTATTAAGAAGGGAGATAAAATTATAAAAATAGACAATGTATCTACAAACGATATGTCTGTAGACATGGCTATCAATAAAATTCGTGGAGAACGTGGTACTACTGTGACGCTTAATATCTTTAGAGTTGGCGAGAACCAAACCCGCGATATAAAAATAGTCCGAGATACAATAGCAATTCCTACAGTAGATACAGAAGCTAGAACTGACGGAATCTTCGTTATCAAGTTTTATAGCTTCTCAGAAAATTCTGACAATTTATTTGCGGGCGCCTTAGATGAATTTTCTAAATCAGGAAGTCATAAACTTATTCTCGACTTGAGAGGTAATCCAGGTGGTTATCTAGATGCAGCTGTTAATATTGGCTCTTGGTTTATTGATGAAGGGAAAGTCATTGTGAGTGAAGACTTTGGTCCTAATAAGAAAGCTCAAGTATATCGTAGTCATGGTCCCAAATTATTCAATGATAGTTTACAGTTTGTTGTGCTTGTGGACGGAGGCTCTGCATCTGCTTCTGAGATTCTAGCTGGAGCCTTAAAAGAGCAAGGAGTAGCAACGCTTGTCGGAGAGAAAACTTTCGGTAAGGGTTCAGTTCAGGAGCTAGTAGATATCACAAAAGATACTTCTCTCAAGGTGACTGTTGCAAAGTGGCTCACTCCAAACGGTGTTTCTATTTCTCAAGTAGGTATTGATCCTGATGTGAAAGTTCCTTTCACATTGAAAGACTTTGAAGCCCTTCGTGATCCACAAATGGATAAAGCTGTCGAAATATTAAAAGCTAAGCAATAGTGGATGTGAATCCCGTACGAAATAGCGGGATTGATATTACAAACTTAATAGTTCTTTCGGAAAAAATAATGAAAGAATTTCGTACGGGATGAAAATTATTTTAACAACAGATGTACCAAAGATGGGTAATAAGTATGATATAAAAGATTTTAAGAATGGATATGCGAATCTTCTCATATCTAAAGGCCTAGCTATCCTTGCGACTTCGGCTGCACTTTCTAATTTAGAAAATACGAAGAAGGAAGGAGAGAAAAAGAAAGAAGAAGGAATGAAAGCTTTCGACTCGCTCGTCTCATCTATAAATAACACAAAGTTAAATATAAAAGTTAAGGCTAATGAAAAGGGTCATTTATTCAAGGCTGTCGGTCCTCGCGATATAGTCCAGGCTGTGAAGAAGGTAACAGGTGTAGATATAGACGAAGGGTCAATAGTTATGGAGCATATCAAAGAAATAGGTACTCATAAAATAGAAATTAAAAAGGGAAGTAAGAAGGGAATATGTGAGGTGATAATAGAAAAAGAATAAAAGTAAAAATCTCTGACACATGTGTCAGAGATTTTTACTTTTAGATTACATGAACTATTTTTTTAACGGATGATGTTCGGTTGAAGTTTACTTTTCTTTTTGTACCGTATTTGATTGTTCCAGGCTTTAAAGCAAATAGTGTGTGATCTTTACCTAGTCCAACATTGTTACCTGGGAGAATTTTAGTACCTCTTTGGCGAACAATGATTGATCCTGCTTTCGCAATTTCACCAGCGTAAAGTTTCGTACCTAAGTACTTTGGATTTGAATCTGTTAAGTTTTTAGCCGATCCACCGGCTTTTCGATGTGCCATATGATAAGTTTATAGTTCTAAGTTTATAGTTCTAAAGATAGGATAATGGCCTAAAATTACTATATAATCTAGCAAACTACGGAAAAATGATTTATAATTAAACTCATATGAGTATAAATGATTTTATGAATAAAATCAAGGGCAAAATAGGTATTGACAGCATGACTCTAGTGTGTTTTTGTATAATAGTCTTGGTTTCATTGGGTTCTTTTGGTCTGGGGCGTCTTTCTGTGGCTAAAATAGACAATGTGGACCAATTAAACGTAAAAGAGGAGGGGATAAATATTTCAAAAAAGGAAGGGGATATGACGGAGGCATTTTCTGCAGTTCCCAAAGAGAAGCTGTATGTAGCTTCAAAAAATGGTAAACTATACTATAGTTTAGGTTGTACTGGGGCTAAGAGGATAGCGCCTAAAAACGAAGTATGGTTTGCTTCATCTATTGATGCAGAGAAATCTGGGTACACTTTATCAACATCTTGTAAATAATAAAAATGAAAACTATAAATCAAATCATCACAGTAATAATTTTTCTAGCATTAATATTTTTCTTTAGGAATGATCTTACATCTTTATACTCGAAAGCTGTTTCTTATATAAAAAGTGGGATTGATAATTCTACGGCTATTTATAAAGCTGATTATAAAGATAAGGTGGATGAAGCTTTAGGATCAATAAACAAAGTAGAAACACCAGGAGCCCTTGTTGTACCAGATAATTACCTAACAACAAATACAAAGAGTATTAATCTATCTATTAAAGGAGTA
>JAPLXT010000073.1 GCA_026395935.1 Candidatus Nomurabacteria bacterium
TGATACATTTTCTGCAGGTGCAGAAAATGTATCACTCTAATTTGGGGTTGTACGTTGATAATTAATTTGAGATAATATAAAAATATGTCCATGGTAAGTGAAATACTTGAAGAGCTTTGGAACACAGAATATAACTACAAAGGAGTAAGGGTGAATATTTTTGGTATACCCAGATTCCAAAAATATTCTCAAAGGAATATTCGTACTACTATAGATCGTCTGAAAAGAAAAGGTCTTATTGAAAAAGAATTATCTGGAATAATACTCTCTAAACACGGGAAAGAATATGTCAGGAAAAAGTTTGATTCTTTAAAACAATTTGAAAGACCAACAAATCAGCCCAAAGAAAGAAAATTACTTGTAATGTTTGATGTTCCTACAGAGAAGAAAGGGGAAAGGGAATGGCTCCGCTGGCATCTAAAGAAATTCGGATATATTATGATTCAGCAAAGCGTCTGGGTAGGTCCAGCCCCTCTTCCAAAGGAATTCAGTAACTATCTCAAAGAGATAAAGCTTGATAGGTGTATTAAGACTTTTAAGCTTGAAAAACCATATAAATAAGTGATATATACCATAGTATATATATGATACATTTTCTGCAGGTGCAGAAAATGTATCATATGCGACCATTCTATACTACTTTTAAATATAGAAATGTCGCATATCAGAATTAAGTATTGACAATAATGTTAAAATAGTATAGTCTTATCCACAGATTGAACAGATTGAGTCATGGCAAATCAATCACTCGTTTTATAAGGTTTTAAAACTTAATTTGTGTTAAAACAATATTGCCAACGTGCGTAAATAAAAAATTAAAATAAGATTTGGTCATCTTATTATTTTTTGCGTTTAGTTTCCGTCGCGTTTTAATCGACAGCAACGCGACGTGATTTTGAACAGAAATCAATTTTCATATGAAAAAAACAGCCGTAGTAAAGAAGTATTTTTCCCGTTACAAGAAGCCTCTCGTTCCGTTTCCAAATTTAATAGAAGATCAATTAATTTCTTTTAATTGGTTAGTAGAGAAAGGCATCAAGGAGGTCTTCAAAGAATTCTCTCCTATTAATGACTACTCAGACAAAAAGTTTCAACTCGACTTCACTTCTTTTTCTTTGGGAGAACCAAAATTTGATGAAGAATATTGTAAGGTAAACAAGCTCACTTACGAAGGACCACTAAAGGCCCGCGTAAAACTTTTGAATAAAAGCATCGGAACTTCTAAAGAGCAGGAGATTTTCATGGCGGATGTACCACTCATGACCAAGCATGGTACTTTCATCATCAACGGAGTCGAGCGCGTTATCGTGGCTCAGCTCACTCGTTCATTCGGAGTATTCTTCACAGAACAGGAATCAAAGAGTAAACGTTACTTCGGCGCAAAGATAATTCCAGCCCGTGGTGTATGGATAGAAATAGAATCCGACGCAGATGGAGCCGTATATGTCCGTATCGACAAGAAACGCAAATTCTCCATCGCATCCCTACTTCGCGTATTAGGATTAACAAAAGATGAGGATATATTGAAAGCTTTTGGCGACAATGAAGATATTCTAAAAGTTATCAAGACTTCTATCGAGAAGGATCCAGCCAAGACTTTATCTGACTCATATATAGAGATATACAAACGTCTTCGTGATGGGGATTTAGCAACTCCTGATAATGCTCGCGAATTCATGAACATTCTCCTCTCAAGTGAACGTTACGATCTTTCACCGGTCGGACGCTTCCGTTTCAATAAACGCTTCGGCAAAAATATGGATGAGAAAGAAATGGAACGCCGTACCATCTCGACTGATGACGTTGTCACAATCATAAAGAATATTATAGATCTCAATAGTGATCCTCATTCTAAGGGCGATGATATCGATCACCTAGGTCAGCGCCGTGTCCGTTATGTCGGAGAAATGTTCCAACAGAAAATCCGTACAGGTATGGCACAGATCAAGAGAAATGTTCAAGACCGTATGTCCACTATTGATGTCGGTACGACAATGCCTATTCAAATAATAAATCAGCGCCCACTCCAAGCTCGTATCAAAGAATTCTTCACTGCGAACCAGCTTTCACAATTCATGAACCAAGAGAACGTCATGGCCGAAGTAGAGCACCTACGTATTCTCTCAGCCCTTGGTCCTGGAGGATTAACGCGCGAACGTGCCGGACTTGAAGTTCGTGACGTGCATACTTCCCACTATGGAAGAGTTTGTCCTATCCACACACCTGAAGGTCCGAACATCGGTCTTATCTTGCACCTTTCTACTTATGCCAAGATAAATGAATTTGGAATAATTGAAACTCCATATGTAAAAGTAAAGAATGGTAAAATCACTAGCGAAGTTGTCTACTTGAATGCTCTTGAAGAAGAGAATTTCAACATTGCTCACGCTGGTATCGACTATGATGAAAACGGTAATATAATGGACGATAAAGTTGAGGCTCGTCTTAAGACAAAGCCAGGTATGATTTCTAAAAATGAGATTGATTATATAGATGTAGCGACGAACCAAGCTTTCTCTGTCGCCACGAGTATGATTCCATTCCTAGAACACGATGATGCTCACAGAACACTCATGGGATCAAACATGCAGAAGCAGGCCCTACCTTGTATCGTTCCAGAAATTCCTCTTGTGGCTACAGGTATAGAAGAGCTCGCAAGTCGTGACTCAGGACGTCTAGTTGTCGCCGAGGTTGCTGGTATTATCTCTTATGTAGATGCCAAGAAAATAAAAGTTAAAGATGATAAAGGCAAGGAGCATACTTATCCTTTGATTACTTTCTCTCGTACGAACAACTTCTCAATATTCCATCAGCGTCCAAGTGTTTCCCTAGGAGACAAGGTTAAGAAAGGGGAAATCCTAGCTGATACAAGTACGACGGATCATGGACAGATAGCACTCGGTCAAAATGTACTCATAGCTTTCATGTCATGGGGTGGAGCAAACTACGAGGACGCCATCATTCTCTCAGAGAAATTGGTAAAACAAAGTAAATTCACAAGTATCTACGTCACAGAGTTCATTTGTAACGTTCGTGATACAAAGCTTGGACCTGAAATAACAACAAGAGATATTCCAAACGTTGGTGAAAATAAACTTAAAGACTTGGATGAAGACGGAATCATTGTCGTTGGTGCAGAAATTACAGAGAACGATATATTGGTAGGTAAAATTACTCCAAAAGGTGAGACGGAGCTTACTCCAGAAGAGAGACTCCTCCGTTCTATCTTTACTGAAAAGGCACGTGATGTGAAGGATACATCACTACGTCTAGAACACGGCAAGAAGGGTAGAGTCGTCGGTGTGAAAATATTCTCACGCGATAAAGGGCACAATCTTGAATCAGGAATCATAAAGAAAATTATTGTTGAAATCGCACAGATCAGAAATATTTCTGTCGGTGACAAACTTTCAGGACGTCACGGTAACAAAGGTGTCATCTCTGTTATTCTTCCGGAAGAAGAAATGCCATTCATGGCCGACGGTACTCCGGTAGATATCATACTTACTCCGCTTGGTGTTCCTTCTCGTATGAACTTGGGTCAGATTCTTGAAATGCATCTAGGTTATGCAGCGCATACTCTCGGCTATCAAGCTATCGTTCCTCCATTCTCATCAGCTACAGTTACTGAAATCAAAGAAGAACTTGTCAAAGCCGGAATGCCAGAGAGTGGTAAAGTGACTTTGTTTGACGGACGTACAGGAGATGCCTTTGAGCAAGATATAGCTATAGGATACATGTATATGTTGAAGCTTCACCACATGGTGGAAGACAAACTTCACATGCGTTCTATCGGACCATACTCACTTATAACTCAGCAACCATTGGGAGGTAAAGCTCAAGGTGGAGGACAGAGATTCGGAGAAATGGAGGTCTGGGCTTTGGAAGGACATGGTGCTGCTTACTCTCTACGTGAAATGCTTACAATCAAATCAGACGATATCATGGGCCGTTCACAGACATTCGACGCTATTATCAAGGGCAAGCCGATCGGTGAGCCAAACGTTCCAGCCTCATTCAACGTGTTATTGAATTACTTACGAGGGCTTTCATTGGATGTTAATTTAAAAAAGTCGAAAGAATAATTAAATATAAAGCTTCGCAAATTATATTCTAAAAAATCCGTTTTTATAAAATAATTTGCTTCGCTTACAAAAATATATGAAAATAATAGATACAACAGATTTCGATTCAATAACACTTAAATTAGCTTCTCCAGAATGTATAAAGGAGTGGTCATACGGTGAAGTTACAAAACCAGAAACAATAAACTATCGTACAGGACGCAGTGAGCGCTCAGGTCTCTTCGATGAAAGAATTTTCGGTCCAGAGAAAGACTATGAATGTTACTGTGGAAAATATAGAAGAATTCGTTATAAAGATATAATTTGTGAAAAATGTGGAGTGGAAGTTACTCGTTCTATCGTTCGTCGTGACCGCATGGGTCACATTGAGCTTGCCTCACCAGTTTCTCACATCTGGTTCCTACGTGGAGTGCCTTCTCGTATGTCTACACTCTTGAACATTTCCGTTTCTGACCTTGAAAAGGTTATCTATTTTGCTGGATACATTATAACTAGTGTCTCCGAGTCAGAGA